>DASXDE010000015.1:0-11423 GCA_036490825.1 Gaiellaceae bacterium | reverse complement strand
TCCGCAGCCAGTCCCGTCCCTGCTCGACGTCGTCCGAGACGGGGGAGAGCTCGAACCCCGATCCGACCTTCTCGAGCTCGGCGCGTCGCTTCTCGATCGGGCGCTCGTGCACCGGCTTCCCCTTCCAGAGCAGGAGGTCGAACGCCACGAACGTCGCCGGGATCTCGCCTGCGAGCCTGCGGACGCGGCTCTCGGCCGGGTGCAGGCGCGTCTGCATCGCGTCGAAGTCGAGCGCGCCCTCGCGGGAGATCACGATCTCTCCGTCGAGCGCGGAATGCGCAGGCATCAGCTCGCCGAGGGGTCGCAGCTCGGGGAAGTAGCGGAGCAGCGGCCGGCCGTTGCGCGACCAGAGCGCGAGCTCGCCGCCGTCGTTTTCGAGCACGCCGCGGAAGCCGTCCCACTTCGGCTCGTACCGCCAGCCGCCGCTCGCTGGGAGCTCGGACACGAGCTCGGCCTCCATCGGCGGGAAGGGGACGCTCGGGCCGGGCGCGTCAGCCATCCCGCCAACCTAGACGAGTCCCTGGGGACGCGCGATACTCGAAGCGTGGGGGCCGAAAATGCGGAGAAGGTTCAGGGCGCGCTCTACCGCATCGCGGAGCTTGCGAGCGCAGCGCGGGACATGCAGGAGTTCTACCGCGCGATCCACGAGATCGTGGGCGAGCTCATGTACGCGGAGAACTTCTTCATCGCGCTCTACGACGAGGACCGTCAGCTGATCAGCTGGCCGTACTTCGTCGACGCGGTAGACCACGATGTCCCCGATCCGAACGAGTGGGTCGAATTTGGCGGCCGGCACGCAACCGGGGCGACCGGCTACGTCCTCCGCGCCGCTGAGCCGCAGTGGCTCCCCCGCGCACGGCTGGAAGAGCTACGCGACCAGGGCGAGATGGAGCCCATCGGCGAGCTGAGCGAGGAGTGGCTCGGCGTGCCGCTCAAGTCCGAAGAGCGCACGGTCGGCGTCCTCGTCGTGCAGTCGTACACGGACGAGCACCACTATGCGAAACAAGACCGGGATCTGCTGGCGTTCGTCGGACAGCACGTCGGCGCCGCGCTTTCGAGGGCTCGCGCGATCGAGGAAACGCGGCAGCGGAACGCCGAGCTGGCCCTGATCAACAGCGTGCAGGAGGCGCTCGCCGGCGAGCTCGAGATGCAGGCCATCTACGACGTCATCGGCGGCAAGATCGAGGAGATCTTCGACGCCGAGAACGTCTTCATCTCGATCCTCGACGAGACGACGGGGCTCGTGCACTGGCCGTACTTCAGCGAGCGCGGCGAACGGGGCCGGCCGGAGCCGAAGCCCTTGGGCAGCGGCTTCACCACCCACGTCATCGAGACACGTGAACCGCTGCTGATCAACGAGGGCCTCGAAGCGGAGGCCGAGCGCTACGGCAGCTCTCCGTTGGGCGCAGAGATCCCGAAGTCCATTCTGTTCGTCCCGCTCGTCACGGCCGGGCGCGCGAACGGCGTCGTCGCACTCTCGAACTTCCGCGAGCACGCCTTCGAGGAGGCCGACCAGCGCCTGCTGACGACGCTCGCCGGCAGTCTCGGCGTCGCGCTCGAGAACGCGCGGCTCGTGCACGAGACGCGGCAACGGAACGCCGAGCTGGCGCTGATCAACAGCGTGCAGGAGGCGATAGCCGGCGAGCTCGATCAGCAGGCGATCTACGACGCCGTGGGCGACAGGATCCGGGACGTCTTCGACGCGCAGGTCACCTCGATAATCACGATCGACGGGGCAACCGGGCTCATGACCTTCCCGTACATCATGGAACGCGGCGAGCGGCTGGAGGCGGAGCCCAGGCCTCCGGCCGGATTCGCCAATCACGTGCTGCAGACGCACGAGCCGCTGCTGATCGTCGAAAACGCCCTCGCCGAGGCCGAGCGCTACGGCAGCCGTGTCGTTGCCGGAGAGGCGCCGAAATCGCTCCTATTTGTCCCTCTCATGACCGGCGGAAAGGCGACGGGCGTGGTCTCGCTGCAGAACATCGACCGTGAGCACGCATTCAGCGACTCCGACCAGCAGCTCCTCGAGACGCTCGCCGGCAGCCTGAGCGTGGCGCTCGAGAACGCGCGCCTGGTGCACGAGACGCGGCAGCGGAACGCCGAGCTGGCGCTGATCAACGGCGTCCAGGAGGCGCTGGCGGGCGAGCTCGAGCTCCAGGCGATCTACGAGGCGGTCGGCGACCGGATCCGGGACGTCTTCGACGCGCAGGTCGTCGACATCGCGGTCTACGACGAGAAGGCAGGGCTCCTTCGCTTCGCGTACACGATCGAGCGCGGCGAACGCATCTACGACGAGCCGATCGAGCTGATCGGCTTTCGCAAGCACGTGATGGAGACCCGTGAGCCGCTCGTGATCGACGAGCCCACACCCGAGATCTTCGAGCGCTACGGGAACCCTCGCGTGCTGGGCGGCGAAGAGACCCAGGCGGGTCTCTTCGTGCCACTGGTCGTGGGCGGTCGCGCGACCGGCGTGATCTCTCTCCAGAACATCGACCGCACCCACGCCTTCGACGACTCCGACCAGCGCCTCCTGTCGACGCTCGCCGGCAGCCTCAGCGTGGCGCTCGAGAACGCGCGCCTCGTGCACGAGACGCGGCAGCGGAACGCCGAGCTGGCGCTGATCAACAGCGTGCAGGAGGCGCTGGCAGGCGAGCTCGAGATGCAGGCGATCTACGACGTGGTCGGCGACAAGATCCAGGAGATCTTCGACGCCCAGGTCGTCGACATCGGCATCTTCGACTTCGCCGCAGGGCTGACCCGTTACCCGTACGCGATTGAGCGGGGCGTCCGCTTCCCCGACGAGCCGACGCCCACCGAGCGCTCACTCACGACGCAAGCGCTCCTCGAGGCGAAGGCGCCGGTCCTCTTGAACGACGTGGAAGCATGGTTCGCCGAGCGCGGTACGACACAGTCGGTGCCCCAGGGAGAGCCGGCGCGATCGGTGCTGCTTGCCCCGCTTAGCTCCGGGGACGAGATCAGTGGCCGCATCTCGCTCCAGAACCTCGACCGGACGAACGCGTTCTCCGACAACGACGTCCGCCTCTTGACAACGCTGGCCGGCAGCCTGAGCGTGGCGCTCGAGAACGCGCGGCTGGTGCACGAGACGCGGCAGCGGAACGCGGAGCTGGCGCTGATCAACGGCGTGCAGGAGGCGATCGCAGGTGAGCTCGAGCCGCAGGCGATCTACGACGCCGTCGGCGACCGGGTCCGGGAGATCTTCGACGCGCAGGTCGTCGCGATCCGGACTCTCGACGCCGCGACGGGGTGGGTGCATGCCCCGTACATCATCGAGCGCGGCGAGCGGCTGCAGGAAGAGCCGATCGCGCCGGTCGGGTTCTCGAAGCATGTGCTCGAGACGCGCGAGTCGGTGCTCGTCGTCGAGAACCTCCCGGATGTGGCCGAGCGGTTCGGGAGCCCGGTTCTCGCGGGCGTGGCGCCGAAGTCGGTCCTCTTCGTCCCGCTCGTAGCCGGTGGCAAGGCGACCGGCGTTATCTCGCTCCAGAACATCGACCGCGAGCGTGCCTTCAGCGAGTCCGACCAACAGCTGTTGGAGACGCTGGCGGGCAGCCTGAGCGTGGCGCTCGAGAACGCGCGGCTGGTGCACGAGACGCGGCAGCGGAACGCGGAGCTGGCGCTGATCAACGGCGTGCAGGAGGCGATCGCGGGTGAGCTCGAGCCGCAGGCGATCTACGAGGCCGTCGGCGACCGGATCCGGGAGATCTTCGACGCGCAGGTCGTCTCGATCGCGACGCTCGACGAGGTGAGCGGGCTTGTCGGTTACCCGTACATCATCGAACGGGGTGAGCGGCTGCAGCTGGAGCCAGCCCCCCTTGCCGGCTTCGAGAAGCACGTGCTGGAGACGCGAGCGCCGGTGAGGGTCACCGAGAACCTCGATGCGGAGGTTGAGCGATACGGAAGCACGGTGGAGGTCGGCGAGATGGCGAAGTCGGTCCTCTTCGTCCCGCTCGTAACCGGTGGCAAGGCGACCGGCGTGATCTCGCTCCAGAACATCGACCGCGAGCACGCATTCACCGACTCCGACCAGCAGCTCCTGGAGACGCTCGCGGGCAGCCTGAGCGTGGCGCTCGAGAACGCGCGGCTGGTGCACGAGACGCGGCAGCGGAACGCGGAGCTCGCGCTGATCAACAGCGTGCAGGAGGCGATCGCGGGCGAGCTCGATTCGCAGGCGATCTACGACCTCGTCGGCGACCGCATCCGCGACGTCTTCGACGCCCAAACCGTCACGATCGCGATCTCCGACGAGGCGACCGGCCTGCTCCAGTTCCCCTATGCGATCGAGCTGGGCGATCGGCCGGAGATTCCGGCCATGGCGCCGTTCGGCTTCCGGAAGCACGTCATGCAGACGGGTGAGCCGCTGCTCATCAACCAGGACGTGGAGACGGAGGCTGCGCGATACGGCAACCCCGTGATCGTCGGCGAGATGCCGAAGTCGGTCCTCTTCGTGCCGCTCGCCGGCGGCGGCAAGACCACCGGCGCCATCGACCTCCAGAACATGGATCGAGAGCACGCCTTCACCGACTCGGACGTGCAGCTCCTCGACACACTCGCGAGAAGCGTAAGCGTGGCGCTCGAGAACGCGCGGCTGGTGCACGAGACGCGGCAGCGGAACGCGGAGCTCGCGCTGATCAACAGCGTCCAGGCGGCAATCGCCGGGGAGCTCGACTCCCAGGCGATCTACGACCTCGTCGGGGACAAGATCCGGGACGTCTTCGACGCGCAGGTCGTCGACATCGCGATCCTCGACGAGGGGAGCGGGCTTCTCGACTTCCCGTACGTCATCGAGCGCGGCGAGCGCTTCGAAGTGCAACCGATCCAGATAATGGGTTTCCGCAAGCACGTGATGGAGAGCGGCGAGCCTCTGCTGGTCAGCGAGAACATCGCGGAGGCAAACGAGAAGTACGGGAATCCGGCAGTGCTAAGCGGCGAGCCGTCCAAGTCGTGGCTCGGCGTACCGCTCGGTGCGAGCGGCAAGGCGACCGGCGTGATCTCGCTCCAGAACGTCGACCGTGAGCGAGCCTTCACGGAATCCGACCAGCGCCTGCTCGTCACGCTCGCCGGCAGCCTGAGCGTCGCGCTCGAGAACGCGCGGCTCGTGCACGAGACGCGGCAGCGGAATGCCGAGCTGGCGCTGATCAACAGCGTCCAGGCGGCGATCGCCGGTGAGCTCGACCCGCAGGCGATCTACGACCTCGTCGGCGACAAGCTCCAGGAGGTGTTCGACGCGCAGGTCGTCGACATCGCCGTCTACGACGAACCCTCGGGCCTTCTGCACTTCCCGTACACGATCGAGCGCGGCGTTCGCTTCCCGGAAGAGACGATCGAGCTGATCGGCTTCCGCAAGCACGTGATGGAGACGCGCGCGCCGCTTCTGATCGAGGAGGGCTGGTCCGGGCTGGCCGAGCGCTACGGGAACCCGCAGGTGCTCTGGGGCGAAGAGCCGAAGTCGGCGCTCTTCGTTCCTCTCGTCGTCGGCGGGCGTGCGACCGGCGTGATCTCGCTGCAGAACGTCGACCGTACGCACGCCTTCAACGAGGGCGACCAGCGGCTGCTGATGACACTGGCCGGCAGCCTCAGCGTCGCCCTCGACAACGCCCGCCTCGTCCACGAGACGCGGCAGCGCGTGGCCGAGCTGGGGACGGTCAACAGCGTCGGCCAGGCGCTCTCGTCCCAGCTCGACCTCGACGCGCTGATCGAGCTCGTCGGCGAGCAGGTGCGCGAGACGTTCGAGGCAGACATTGCCTACGTGGCGCTGCACCACGAGGCGGACGGGCAGATCGAGTTCGCCTACTACTACGAGAGCGGCGAGCGTCGGCCTCAGGCGCCAATCAAGTACGGGGAGAACCTCACGTCGCAGATCCTGCGCTCACGCGAGCCGCTTCTGCTCAACCGCCAGGAGCACTACGAGGGCCAGGCGAGCGTCGGGACGCCCTCTCGCTCCTACCTCGGAGTGCCGATCCTCGTCGGCAGCAGGGCGATCGGCGTGATCAGCGTCCAGAGCATCGAGGAGGAGGGCCGGTTCGGCGAGGCCGACTCGCGGCTGCTGGCGACGATCGCGGCCAACGTCGGCGTCGCGATCCAGAACGCGCGCCTGTTCACGGAGGTGGAACGGCAGCGCGAATACTCGGCATCGCTCGTCGAGATCAGCCCGGCGGCGGTGGTCGTGATGGACGTCGGCGAAACGGTGATCGACTGGAACCCGGCCGCCGCCGAGCTGTTCGGCTACTCGGCCGAGGAGGCCGTCGGCCGGCACGTCGACGACCTCGTCTTCGGCGACACCTCCCGCGACGAGGGCCGCGAGGTCACGGCGGAGGCGATGCGAGACGGTCGGGCGCAACGGATCACCACACGCAGGCGCAAGGACGGGACTCCCGTCGACGTCGAGCTGATGCTCGTCCCGCTCACGGTGGAGGGCTCCCATTCCGGCTTCCTCGGGATCTACCACGACGTGAGCGAGCTGCAGCGCGCCCGCCAGGAGGCCGAGGCGGCGACGCAGGCGAAGAGCGCCTTCCTCGCCACGATGAGCCACGAGATCAGGACGCCGATGAACGCCGTGATCGGCATGACGGACCTCCTGCTCGGTACCGACCTGACCGGCGAGCAGCGCGAGTTCGCCGAGGTCGTCCATTCGAGCGGCGACGCGCTGCTACACGTGATCGACGACATCCTCGACTACTCGAAGATCGAGGCCGGCAAGCTCGAACTCGAGCGCTCGCCGTTCAACCTGCGCGACTGCGTGGAGGGGGCGCTGGACATCGTCGCGCCGCGAGCCTGGGAGAAGGAGCTCGAGCTCGGCTGCCTGATCGAGGAGGGCGCGCCGGCGGGAATCGTGGGCGACGAGGCGCGCCTCCGTCAGGTGCTGCTGAACCTGCTCTCCAACGCGGTCAAGTTCACCGACTCCGGCGAGGTCGTCGTGCTCGTGGACGCCGTCGCGACCGGCGCCGGCGCATACCAGCTCGAGCTCGCGGTTCGCGACACCGGGATCGGGATCCCCGAGGACAGGATGGGCCAGCTCTTCACGTCCTTCAGTCAGGTTGACGCGTCGACGACGCGCCGCTTCGGGGGCACCGGCCTCGGGCTCGCGATCTCGAAGCGCCTCGTCGACCTGATGGGCGGCGTGATCTCGGTCGAGAGCGAGCAGGGGGAGGGGTCGACGTTCCGCATCTCGCTGCCCGTCGCGGAGGCCGACGTGCCGGCGAAGCTCGCGCTCGACGAGGGCCTCGCGCAACTGGCCGGCAAGCGGATCCTGATCGTCGACGACAACGCGACGAACCGCGAGATCGTCACCAGGCACGCACGGTCGTGGGGGATGGAGCCGGTCGCCGTGGAGCTGCCGGCCGCGGCGCTCGAGTTGATCGCCGGGGGCGAGCCGTTCGACATCGCCGTGCTCGACATGATGATGCCGGAGATGGACGGGCTCGCTCTCGCGGGCGAGATCCGGAGCCGCCGGAGCGCAGACGAGCTTCCGCTCCTGCTGCTCACCTCGCTGGGCCGTCTGCCGCAGTCGGAGTCGAGCAGCGTGTTCTCGGCGCAGCTCTCGAAGCCGCTCAAGGCATCCCAGCTCTACAACACGCTCCTGCAGCTGCTCACGGCGGGCAGGGGCGCGGATGAGGAGGTCGAGCCCGTGACCGACGGGAAGCGCGCGAGGTCGTCCCTGCGGATCCTCCTCGCCGAGGACAACGCGATGAACCAGAAGGTGGCGCTGCGGTTGCTCGAGCGGCTCGGCTACCGCGCGGACGTCGCGGTGAACGGGCTCGAGGCGATCGAGGCGCTCGAGCGGCAGCCGTACGACGTCGTCCTGATGGACGTGCAGATGCCCGAGCTCGACGGCCTCGACGCGACGCGCCGGATCTGCGAGCGCTGGCCGGTGGAGAGCCGACCGCACATCGTCGCGATGACCGCGAACGCGCTCCCCGAGGATCGCGAAGCGTGCTTCGCCGCCGGCATGAACGACTACGTGGCGAAGCCGATCCGCGCCGAGGAGCTCGTCGCGGCGCTGAAGCGCGTGAAGCCGCGGAGCACGGACGACGGGCGGGAGAACGGCGACGTGCAGCTCGAGGATTCTGCGCTCCGGAACCTGAGAGACCTCGGCGGCGACGACTTCCTCGGCGAGGTGATCGACGCGTTCCTCGCGGACGCGCCGGAGCTGCTCGCAACGCTCCGCCGCTCGCTCGACGAGCAGAGCGCCGAGGAGCTGCGGCGGGCGGCGCACACGCTGAAGTCGAACGGCGCGACGCTCGGCGCCGAGGAGTTC
The DNA here is from genome assembly GCA_036490825.1 of Gaiellaceae bacterium. Lineage (GTDB taxonomy): Bacteria > Actinomycetota > Thermoleophilia > Gaiellales > Gaiellaceae > Palsa-739. Next base: position 3,148 of record DASXDE010000015.1, on the reverse strand, counting down.
GCGGAGCTGTGCCGCACGCTCGAGCAGCACGCCAAGGCCGTCGAGCTGGAGGGCGCCTCGCAGCTCGTCGACCGGATCGAGGCGGAGTACCGGCCGCTCGCGGCGGCCCTCGCAGCCCTGCGTTCGGGATCGACCGCGTGACCGTTCCCGCTGCCGCCGGGATGATCCTGATCACCGACGACAACCGGGTCAACCGGCTCCTGCTCGCCCGCGGGCTCGAGCAGGAGGGACACACCGTCGTCTTCGCGGAGCACGGTCGCGAGGCGCTCGACCTGTTGCGGAAGCAGCCGTTCGACCTGATCCTGCTCGACGTCCTCATGCCCGAGCTCGACGGCTACGAGGTACTCGCGGAGCTGAAGGAGGATCCGCACCTCCGCGACATTCCGGTCGTCGTGACGTCGGCCCTCGACGAGATCGACAGCGTCGTGCGTTGCCTCGAGATGGGCGCCGAGGACTATCTGACGAAGCCGGTCAACCCGGTGCTGCTCAACGCGCGGATCAATGCGAGCCTCGAGAAGAAGCGCCTCCGCGACCAGCAGCGCGAGCTGATCAGCAAGTTCGCCACGCGGGAGGTCGCGGAGGACCTGCTGACCTCGGGCTTCTCGCTTGGCGGCAAGCACGTCGAGGCCTCTGCGATGTTCTGCGACATCCGCTCGTTCACGACGATCGCGGAGGCGCGGGAGCCCGCCGAGACGATCGAGCTGCTCAACGACTACTACCTGCTGATGATGGACGCGATCACCGGAGAGGGCGGAATCGTCAACCAGATGGTGGGCGACGGCCTGATGTCGATCTTCGGGGCGCCCGTGCCACGCGACGATCACCGCCAGGCGGCGGTGCTGGCTGCCCGCCAGATGGTCGAGCTGATCCGCCTTTTCAACGAGGAGCAGGCGGCGCGGGGCAAGGTGCAGATCGAGATCGGGGTGGGGATCGCGTCGGGCCGGGTCGTCGCGGGCTACACGGGCACGCAGAACCGTGCGACCTACACCTGCGTCGGCGACACGGTCAACGTCGCCGCGCGGCTCGAGGCGCACACGAAGGAGCTGGGCCGGCCGATCCTGATCGACGAGAACACGAGGCAGGGCATCGCGGACGGCATCGCGGTCGAGCCGCAGGGCGAGCTGCTCATGAAGGGAAAGACGGAGCCGACGAAGGTCTATGCCGTGCTCGCCGAGGCGGTCGTGGCCGAGACCGCGTAGCGCAACCCGCACCGCGGGCGCGCGTCTAACCTCGCGGGATGCGGAGGGTCGTCGTGACAGGGCTCGGCGCGGTGACGCCGATCGGCGCCGACGCGCCGTCGACGTGGCGCGCGGCGGTGGCCGGCGAGAGCGGCATCGACTTCATCGGCTCGTTCGACGCGAGCGAGTTTCCTGTGCGGATCGCGGCGGAGGTGAAGGACTTCGACCCGACGCAGGTCGCCGCGCCGAAGGACGCGCGGAGGCTCGATCGCAACGTGCTCTTCTCGCTCGGCGCCGCGCGGGAGGCGGTGGCCGACGCCGGGCTCGACGGTGCCTACTCGCCGGACCGGGTCGGCATCCTCTTCGGCACGGCGATCGGCGGGATCGCGGGCATCGCCGAGCAGGTGGACGTGTTGCGCGAGCGCGGGCCCGGCCGGGTCGCGCCGACCTTCATCCCCAACGTCCTCGTCGACACTGCGAGCGGCCAGATCGCGATCGCGCTCGGCTTCCGCGGCCCGAACTACGCACCCGTCTCGGCCTGCGCGACCGGCTCGACCGCGGTGGGGGAGGCGGCGGAGCTGATCAAGCGCGGCGATGCCGACGCCGTCCTCGCAGGCGGCGCCGAGGCGTGTATCACGCCACTCATTCTCGCCGGCTTCTGCGCGATGCGCGGTCTCGCCGCCGAGGACGAGCACCCGCCGCGGGCGTCGCGCCCGTTCGACGCGACGCGCGCCGGCTTCGTGATGGGCGAGGGCGCGTGCGTCCTCGTGCTCGAGGAGCTCGAGGCCGCCGAGCGGCGCGGCGCGACGGGTTACGCAGAGATCCTCGGCTACGCGATGTCGAACGACGCGCACCACCTCGCGCAGCCGGATCCCGCCTCGGTCGGCGTCGCCGAGATGATGCGTCACGCCCTCGAGGGGGCGGGCGTCGAGCGCGAGCGGGTGGGCTACATCAACGCGCACGGCACCTCGACCCCGCTCGGCGACGCGGCCGAGACGCGGGCGATCAAGGAGGTCTTCGGCGACCACGCCTACCGCCTCGCCGTCTCCTCCACGAAGTCCGTGACCGGACACTGCTTCGGTGCTGCCGGCGCCGTCGAGGCGATGATGTGCGTCCTCGCCGTCCGGGACGGAGTCCTGCCGCCGACGATGAACTATGTCCATCCGGATCCGGAGTGCGATCTCGACTACGTGCCGAACGAGGCCCGGGACGCGCAGCTCGACGTCGCGCTCTCGAACGCGATGGGCCTCGGCGGGCACAACGGCTGCGTCCTCGTCGGCCGCGTGTCGTGAGCTGGGACGGCCCGCCTCCTCCGTACCGGATCGAGACGGAGCGGCTCGTGATCCGCTGCTACGAGCCGCGCGACGCGCAGCTGCTGAAAGACGCCGTCGACACGAGCCTCGAGCACCTCCTGGCGTGGATGCCGTGGGCGGACGACGAGCCGCAGACGCTCGACGAGAAGGTGCAGCTCATCAAGCTCTTCCGGTCGGATTTCGACCGGAACGAGAGCTTCGCGTACGGGATCTTCTCCGTCGACGACGCGGAGCAGCTCGGCGGCACCGGGTTGCACCCACGCATCGGCCCGGGTGGGCTCGAGATCGGCTACTTCGTGCGGGCCAGCGCGACCCGGCAGGGATTCGCCACTGAGTCGAGCGCCGCGCTGACGCGCATCGGCTTCGAGGTCTGCGGCGCCGACCGGATCGAGATCCGGATCGACCCGCGGAACCAGGCGAGCTTCGGTGTTCCGCGCAAGCTCGGCTTCGCCGAGGAGGCGACGCTGCGACGCCGGCTGCCGTCAGCCGAGGGGGAGCCGCTGCGCGACGTGACGATCTTCACCCTGTTCCGCGAGGACTTCGATCCGTCGATCGCGCCGGGGATCCGTGCCTTCGACGCGAGCGGCGACCAGATCCTCTAGCCGCCGAGGAGGTCGGCCGTCAGCTCGGCGAGCGATGGGACTACGGCGTCGGCGA
>DASXDE010000014.1:0-62068 GCA_036490825.1 Gaiellaceae bacterium | reverse complement strand
TACGGAGGCCGTACAAGTAGACGCGTGGACCGAGCCGGTGCCGTTCCAGGCGCAACATCGGGCCAAGCTAGCTGTCGGCGGTTAGCGTTCGATGAACGATCGCCTTGTCCCTCCCCGTCAGGGGTCATTGCGGAACACTGGGAACACTGGCCCAAGCGAGCGGCCTCTGCTCAGACTGCAGCCTTCCGATTGCGTCGCTTGATCTGTCGGCGAGCCCGCCGGTAACGGCGTCGCTTCAACCATGACTCGCGGGCCGCTGCATCACCGAGCGTCTCCAGATCCTCGGGCGTGCCGAACAGCCCGAGCGCGACAGCGGCTGCGCGCCGAGTACGCCAGTCCGGATCCTTTTCGAGCGCTGACCCGATGACGCCGCGCGCCTCGGGACCAAGGATCTGAGCAAGCGCAACCAGCGCATATGACCGAACGGCCTGATGGGAGTCGCTTCTCGCAAGACGCTCAACGCTGCCCGCGTCGTCCCGCATCCCCAGCTCTCCTAAGGCCCCGACAGCCGCGATCCGGATCTGCGGCTCACTGCTTTCAAGAAGTTGGGCGATAGCGGGCGCCGCTTCCTTTGCCTCGATCTGCCCCAGAAAACGAGACGCTGTCGCAGCCCAAACGGGATCTTCAAGAGCCGCAACGAGGGCAGCTATGTCCCCGTGCTTCCGTGCCCGTCTGAGTCGAAGGTATTCGGAGCTGGAGTCGTCGCTCACTTGCGGAATCCTACGAATACGCTCAGGGGTCATTCCGAACACTCGCCGCCCCAGGCCAGCGACGCTTCTTGCGTTGTCACGGCCGGGGCGCTTAGATACAGCTCGATGCTGACGACTGCCTGATCCACGACACGTCGCGCTCCGGTTGCCCGGAGCTTGTTCCTACGTCGTTGGAGGTCATTGTGGTTGGCAGTCGAGTTGGCTCGACTCAGATCCGCGCGCTCGTGGCTGCGGAAGTGGTGTCGTCGGTCGGTTCGTCGATGACGGTGTTGGCGCTGCCGTGGTTCGTCCTGGTGACGACCGGGTCGGCGACGCAGCTGGGGCTCGTTCTCGGCATCGCGAGCATCCCGTTTGTCACGTTGCCTCCACTGGCGGGCTCGCTGATCGCCCGGATTGGGGCGAGGCAGACGATGGTGATCGCGGACGCGGCGCGAGTTCCGCTGCTTGCCGCGATCCCGGCGCTCTACAGCCTCGGCGCGCTGTCGTTCCCGCTGCTGGTGGTGCTGGTTGCCCTCACGGGCGTCTGCTTGGCGGCGCACCTGCCCGCGCAGCGGCTGATCCTGGCCGAGGTGGTCGGCGACGAGGAGAGCGTCGTCGCTCGCGTGAACGCGTACCTCGACGGTGCGCAAACGGCTACGCCTCTCGTGGGTCCGGCGCTGGCGGGCGTCCTGATTGCCGCAATGGGCGCGCGGAACGTGCTGTACGTCGATGCGGCAACATTCGGAGTCGCCGCGATCGCCGTCGCCTTGTTCGTGCCACGGAGGAAGCCGGTGGCCGAGGCCCAGGAGCGTGGGCTGCTTACCGGTGTTAGGTACGTCCTTCGAAGCAGGTTGCTCGTCGTCTTGTGCGTGACGATGTTGGCGATGGAGTTCTTCTTCACGATGTGGATGACGACACTGCCCGTGTTCGCGTTTTCCCACTTCAACCAGAACTCCCGCATCGCAGGTGTCTTCTACGCCGCGATGGGTGCCGGAGCGCTGCTCGGGATGCCCGTCGTCTCGCGTGTCGTGCGTCGGTTCGGGGCGCTGCGCGTCGCCGCGGGAGCACTCGTGCTCGCGTCGATCCCGAAGCTACTGGTCGCGGTCCCTCTCCCGGTTGCCGGGGTCGTCTCCGTGCTGGTCTTGCAGGGGGTCTTCGGTCCGCTGACCGGAGCGCCGATCTTCACCGTCATTACGACGCACACACCCGCGGCGCTCCGCAGCCTGGTGCTGCCTGCCGCGTTCGGGCTGATGTTCCTCACCGGTCCGTTAGGCGAGATTGCCACTGGGCCACTGATCAACGCGGTTGGAGCGAGAATGGCCTTCGTCATCGCCGCGACCGGATACCTGGGCGGCTCCGCGCCGTTCGCCATCTACGTCGCCCGAAACCGGAGCCTGAGTGATTCCGTCGCGCTCGCGTCGAACGCCGAGTTCTCGGAGGCGCCAAGCAGCATGTAGTCAGGCTCGTTGACGCCTCCGCCAGTTGGCGGGAGGTCTGGCGAGTGCAACTCGTCCCTGCTCCTCAGGCGTCATTCCGGAACGCTGGCCCAGGCGAGCCTCTAAGGCCTAGAGCGCAACGACGGGATCGCCGACGCGGATCACACCGCCGACGACGATGTCGGCGTTGATTCCTGCCCGGTGCGTGAGCTCCTTGATGATCCCCGGTCGCGTCATCTTCTCGAGATGCCGGCACGGCTCGCAGAGCTCCACGCCCAAGCACTCGACCTCTCCGACCCGAAAGCGCTTGCCGACCAGGGCGTTGACATCCACGTCGCGCACGGTCAGCTGCCGCCGGGTATCGCCCGGCCTCAGTCCGACCTCCTCGACGACCTCGGCGGCGACGAGCGTCAGCGCCTGGCCCGGAGGAGCTCCGCCGGCGTGAAAGTGCCGGTCTCCTTCGAGCCCCTTCCCCGCGACGGCCTGCACGAGCTCGACCGTCCAGAGTTCGGGATTGCGCGGAGCTCCGAGATGGATCGCCTCCACCGGCATTGCTCGATCATGCAGGTTACGCCGGCTACCTGCGGGCGCCGCGGAGGCTGCGGGCGATCTGGAGCGCAATCTGCGGGCCTTGCGGCGTGCTGATCGTGATGTAGAGGCCGCGTTTGCCGAGGAAGCCGATCCAGGGCGTGTGGACAACGCGGTCGCCGAGGGTGGTGTAGCCGGTCTGGATCTCGATCGAGCCGGCCGGGACGAGGGCCCAGGGCGGTGTGCGAGGCGCCCGCGGGAGCTCGTAGACGGTCGTGAAACGTGTCGCAGCGAGTGGTTCTCTCGGCCGCCCGTAGACGTTGATCGGGGTCGGGACCGCCGGAGCGCGCCCGTGCGGGGGCCCGTAGACCAGTGCGAGCCCGTGAATCGCCTTCGGCCTCGGCGCCCCGTAGTAGAAGCGGTGCTTGGTCTTGCGAATCGTGAAGGGCGTGACGGAGCGGAGCTCGAGACCGGTCACGCTCTTTCCGGCGGTAAGCCATGGCGAGCGGACGGCCGTGCCGTGGGGGGCGAACGGGCTGGTCGAGCCGAACGCATAACCCACGGCCGGTTGCAGGGGGACGGCGGGGATCTGCCTCGGCCCGTGGCGCTTGAAGTCGGCTCCGTCGTAAGCGATCGTCTTGGCCAGCAGGATGCGCGTGTAGACGTAGCGCTTCCCGCTGGGGCCGCGCAGGAGGATCGGCTTGTAGGTGTGCGCATCGACGCCGACGTCTCCGAGCTCCCGGAGCACGAACCAGCGCCGGTCGCGTCGGGGTAGCACGCGGACCCAGTCGACGCGATGCCCGTCGAAGGTTCCGCGCCCCACGAGCCTGGCCCTCCCGCTCATGAGCGCCATGCGGTAGTCGATGCCGAGGGCGAGGTAGAAGCGGTCGACCGCGGCGGCCTCGGTCGTCGGCCCGTACTGCGGACGCCAGACCTGATCGGCGACTCGCCGGCCCCCCTCGGTGGACACGATGTGGTGCAGGCCGTTCTGGCGCCGGTCGAACCACATCTCTTCGCCGAGCGTCTTGACGGTCTTGCGACCGGTCTTCAGGTCGAAGTAGACCGTGCTGGGAGGCCACTGCATCACGACGTGCATGACCGGCCTGCCGCCGCTGGCTGCCGGGCCGGACCCGGACGCCGTCCGGAGCTCGAGCGTGGCTGCTGCCGCCGCGGCGGCGACCACGAGCACCGACAGAATCAGCCAACGGCGCCGCCGCGCGCGCCGCTTCGCCTCGGCGATCAGCGGGTCGAGAGAGAAGGGCAGGCGGGGAGCGTGTGCCGACATTGGAGCTAATATTGCTAGCACCAGCGCCTGACGTCAAGTCCCCCGGTCGACGGCCGCGGATGCAACGGAACGGGCAGTCAGGACGACGCGACTCGGCGCAGCTCGTGTTCCAGCTCGTGCGCCGCCCGGCCGAGGGCGAACTCGTTGCCGTCGACTGCGGCGACCGGCATCACCTCGCGGATCGAGGAGGAGACGAACACCTCGTCCGCCTCGAGCAACCGACCGAGCGGGAACACGCCCTCCACGGTCTCGCGCTCGGTGAGCTCGAGCAGGAGGCCCCGCGTGACACCGGCGAGGATCGGAAGGTCGAGCGACGGCGTGACGAGACTCTCGCCCTCGCGCCACCAGACGTTCGCCGTCGGAGCTTCGAGCACCGTCCCGTCGTCCCCCACGAGCAGCGCGTCGTCGGCCCCGCCCTCGATCGCGGTGTCCTGAGCGGCCATGTTCTCGGCATAGCTCGTCGACTTCGCGCTCGCGAGGGCGCCGGTCGACCAGGGAATCGTCGCGAGGCGCAGCCCGCGGGCGCGGAGAGTCTCGAGCTCCGAGTCGATCGGAGCCGCCGTGACGACGAGCGTCCGGCCGGTCCAGTACAGGCGGAGCGCGAGATCCTTCTCCTCGCAGGCGCCGATCACGAGCTCTGCGAGGCGCGCGCACTCGGCGGCGTCGGGAGCCGGCAACCGGAGGCGATCCGCCGAGACCGCGAAGCGCGTGACGTGGCGGTCGAGCAGGAACGGCCGGCCGGCGTAGACGCGGGTCGTCTCGAAGACCGAGCGTCCGCGCAGCAGCGCCTCGTCGTCGGCACCGAAGACCGGCTCTCGCGGATCGACGAGGCCGCGCCCGGCGACCGCAACGGCGCAGACCTCCATCACACCCTGGCGGTGGCCATGGCTGCCTTGGACACGTCCTGACCCGACACGTCCGAAACCTGGCTCGAGGAGGCGTGTCCCGCGAGGGCGAGGAGCGGCCGCGCCTTCACCCACGACTCCTCGATCTCGGCCTCCGCCTCCGAGTCCCAGACGATCCCTCCGCCGACCCAGAGGTGGATCTCGTCCTCGACGACGGCGAAGGTGCGAATCGTGAGCACGAGGTCGAGGTCGCCGTTCGCGTAGATCCGGCCGAGCGCCCCCATCGACGCGCCCCGACCGACCGGCTCGAGCGCCGCGATCAGCTCCAACGCGCTGCTCTTCGGGCAGCCGGTGACCGACCCCCCGGGCAGCACCGCGCCGAGGAGCTCCGTCAAGCCCACCTCCGGCCGCAGCTCGCCCTCGACGGTCGCGACGAGGTGCGTGACGCCGGCGAGCTGACGCTCGGCGAGCAGCTCGGGCCAGCGGACGCTGCCGGCGACGCAGACCCGGGACAGGTCGTTGCGCTCGAGGTCGACGATCATCACGTGCTCGGCCGCGTCCTTCTCCGACTCGATCGGGACGCCGGCCGGGCGCGTCCCCTTGATCGGCATCGTGCGCACGACGCGGCCGCGTTTCTGCAGCAGCAGCTCCGGCGAGGCGGAGACGATCGTCCAGCCCTCGCCCTGCAGCGCAGCCGGCTCGAGCGGGCGCAGCGGGGCGAGCGCGGCCGCGAGCGCGAGCGGATCGCCGGCGAACTCCGCCCAGAGGTGCTGGACGAGGCTCACCTGGTACACGTCACCCTCGCGGATCGCCTCCCGCACCGTCTCGATCGCGGCGGCGTACGCAGCGGGAGTCCACGTCTCGTGCCACTCCCCGGTCCGGAACGAGCCGCTCGCCGCCGCCGGGCCTTCGAGCGAGTACGCGACCTTCGGCAGCCGGCACGGCTCGGGAGCCGACGGCGCGGATGCCCCGTAGCCGACGAAGACGCGCGCGACGTCGAACTCCTCCGCCGCGAGTGCGGGCTCGAGCTCCTCGAGGGAGCCGAGCTCGACCGTCACGCCGGCCTGCGGCTCTGCACGTAGCGGTAGCCGTAGCGACCCTTGATGCAGAGGTTGCCGCGCGTCACGTCATGGTCGTCGGGCGAGGTCACGTCGACGATCGCGTCGTCCTGTACGTGGAGGGTGAGGTTGCAACCGACGCCGCAGTACGGGCACACGGTGTCGACCTCGGTCTGCTCCTCCTCGCGCCAGTCGCCCGCCTCGCGGAGGTCGAACTCCGCCTTGCCCATCAGCGCCCCGGTAGGGCAGACGGCGACGCAGTTGCCGCAGTAGACGCATGCCGACTCGGGCAGCGGCACGTCGAGCTCGGTGGAGATGTGCGCACCGAAGCCGCGGCCGGCGACCGTGATCGCGAACGTGTTCTGGTGGTCGACGCCGCAGGCCTCGACGCACTTGTAACAGAGGATGCACTTCGAGTAGTCGCGCACGTAGAGCTCGTTGTCGACCTTCACCGCCTGCGCGACGGTGAGCGAGTCTGGGCCGAAGCGGTCCGGCCGCGCCTCGTAGCGGTCGATGTACGCGAGCGCCTCGGGCGCCGTCGAGAGGTCGACGGCCGAGCCGAGCAGCTCCATCACCAGGCGCCGGCTCGTGCGGACGCGCTCGGAGTCGGTGTGGACGACCATCCCGTCCTCCACCTTGCGCGAGCAGGCGGGGACGAGCGCGCGCGCCTTCTCGACCTCGACCACGCAGACGCGGCACACGTTGACCGGCGTCAGCGTGTCGCCGTAGCAGAGCGTCGGTGTGTCGATGCCGAGCTGCCGGCAGGCGTCGAGGATCGTCGAGCCCTCGGTCACGCGGACGCTCTGACCGTCGACGGTCAGCTCGACGACGCGCTTCGGTGCGGAGATCGAGACGGCGGTCACGGGGCGAGCACTCCGAGGTTCATCATCGCCGACGCGACGGCGTTCGCGGCCGTCTGGCCCAGGCCGCAGATGGACGCGTCGCGCATCACCTGTGTGAGGTCGGCGAGCACGGCGATCTCGTCCCCCTTCGCCTTCCCGGAGGCGAGTCGGTGCAGCGCCTCCTCCTGGCGCACCGTGCCGATGCGGCACGGGACGCACTGGCCGCACGACTCGTCGCGGAAGAACTCGGCGATGCGCAGCACGGCATCGACGAGGTCTGCCTCTTTGCCGTAGACGATCACGACGCCCGACCCGAGAGTCGTGCCCGCGGCGCGGGCGCCCTCGAAGGAGAGCGGCAGGTCGAGCTGGTCAGGACGCAGGAAGGAGCCGGCGGCGCCGCCGAGCAGGACGGCTTTCGGCGGTTCCGCGCCCGCGAGCTCGAGCAGCTCGGAGAGCGGCGTCCCGAGCTCGATCTCGTACAGGCCCGGGCGCGCCACGTGGCCCGAGAGGCAGAAGAGCCGCGTGTCGCGCTCGTCGTCGCCGAGCAGGATGTGCGGCACGTTGAGGAGCGTCTCGACGTTGTTGACCACGGTCGGCTTGCCGTACAGCCCGACCTCGACCGGGAACGGCGGCTTGTTGCGCGGCTCGCCGCGATAGCCCTCGATCGATTGGAAGAGCGCGGTCTCCTCGCCGCACACGTAGGCGCCGGCGCCGATCCTGAGCTCGATCTCGAAGCCGCTGACATCGATCGCATGCTGAACTCGCTCGTGTGCGAGCGGATACTCGGCGCGGATGTAGACGAACCCCTTCTCGCACCCTGTCGCGTACATCGCGATGGCCATGGCCTCGACCAGGCCGAACGGGTCCTGCTCCATGAGGACGCGATCCTTGAACGTGCCGGGCTCCGACTCGTCCGCGTTGCACACGAGGTAGTGCGGCTCGGCCGGCTGGCGTGCGACCGCCTCCCACTTCACGCCGGTCGGGAAGGCGGCGCCGCCGCGCCCGAGGAGGGGTGACGCCTTCACGAGCTCGATCACGCGCTCCGGGCCGAGCTCGCGGGCGCGCGCGAGCGCGTGGAACTCGGGAGCCGACTCGGGATCGGCGTCCTCGGCGATGCGGCGCAGCAGCTTCAGGCCCGACGTCTGTGGCAGCGGCGGGGAGACCGGCGGGATCTGCTCCTCGCGCGGCTCCGGGCCTGCGACGGTGCGCAGCGCAGCGGGCGCGCGCTCGCAGAGGCCGAGGCACGGCGACGGGATCGCGCCCTCGGGAACCTCGGCGCCGGCGAGGCGGCAGGAGAGGTCGGTGCAGACGTGGAGCACCTCGGCCGGCCGCTCCTCGAGCGCGAGCAGTGCGTAGAAGGTCGCCACGCCGTACGCGTCGGCCGGCGGGACGTCGAGCCGGCGCGAGGTGTAGCCGAGCGCGCCCGGCGTGACCCAGCCGGTGCGACGCTGCGCGGCCCGCAGGGCCGGCAGGAGGAGGTGGCGCCGGTTGCGGTCGCGGCGCGCGACCCGGTTCCCGTTCGACGCCTCCTCGCCCACCACGGCGTCGATCGCCTGCCGCTCGGCCTCCGTCGGCTCGGCCTCCAGCAGCTTCAGGTCCACCTAGACCGCCTCGAGCCGGATCGCGGTCGCCTTGAACTCCGCCGTGCCCGACTGCGGGTCGGTGGCGTCGATCGTGAGCACGTTCGTCGCCACCTCGTCGGGGAAGTGGAGGTTCATGAACGCGAGGCCGGGCCGCAGGTTAGCGTCGTAGCGGGCAGGCGCTTCGACCGCGCCGCGCCGTGAGACGACGCGCACGCGCGCGCCGTCGGGCACGCCGTAGCGCTCGCCGTCCTCGGGCGCGAGCAGGATCGCCTCGCCGCCGACGTGCAGCGGCGAGGCGAACTGCCCGGTCTGGACGCCGGTGTTGAACGACTCGAGCCGCCGGCCGGTCGTCAGGCGCAGCGGGAAGTCGTCGTCGAGCACGTCCACCGGCGGGTCGTGCTCAACAGGCTTGAACGGCGCCGGATCCGCGACGACGTCGTCCCACAGGCGCCCGTGGAGGAAGAGCGCGCCCGGGTCGTCCTCGTCGAAGCACGGCCACGGGATCCCGCCGAGCTCCTCGAGCCGCGCGTAGCTCATGCCGGCGTGCATCGGCGAGAGTGAGCGGCACTCGTCCCACACGTCCTCGGCGCGCGGTGAGCCCAGGTCGTGCCCCATCCGGCGCGCAAGCTCGTACACGATCTCGACGTCGTCGCGCGCGCCGGCCGGCGCGTCGTACGCCTTGCGCACGCGTTGCACGCGGCGCTCGCTCGAGGTGACCGTGCCCTCCACCTCGCCCAGCGTCGCCGCCGCCGGCAGGACGACGTCGGCGAGCTGCGCGGTGCGCGTGAGGAAGAGGTCCTGCACCACGAGATGGTCGAGGCCCTCGAGCAGGCGCTCGGCGCGCTGCTGGTCGGCCTCGCCCTGCGCCGGATTCTCGCCCACGACGTAGACCGCGCGCAGCTCGCCGTGCTCCATCGCCTCGAACATCCCCGACAGGTGCAGCCCGTGCTCCGCGGGGATCGTCGAGCCCCAGGCGGCCTCGAACTTCGCGCGGATCCCGTCGTGGAGGATCTCCTGGAAGCCGGGCAGCTTGTTCGGGATCGCGCCCATGTCTCCCCCGCCCTGGACGTTGTTCTGCCCGCGCAGCGGCTGCAGGCCCGAGCCCCACTTGCCGACCTTGCCCGTGAGCAGGGCGAGGTTGATCAGCGCGAAGACGTTGTCGACGGCGTTGTGGTGCTCGGTGATCCCGAGCGTCCAGCAGAGCTGCGCGTTCTTCGCGTTTCCGTAGGCGTGCGCGAGCTCGCGGATCGCCTCGGCGGGGACGCCGGTCACGCGCTCCGCCTCCTCGAGCGTCCACGGCTCGACCGACTCGCGGTAGGCATCGAAGCCGGTCGTCGCCCGCTCGACGAACTCCAGGTCGGCGAGCCCGGCCTCGATGATCTCGCGCCCGACCGCGTTTGCGAGCGGGATGTCGGTGCCGACGTCGAGCCCGAGCCAGAGGTCGGCCCATTGCGCCGACGGCGTCCGCCGAGGGTCGACGACCATGAGAGATGCGCCGTCGTTCACGGCCTTGAGGACGTGGTGGAAGAAGATCGGGTGCGCCTCGCGCGCGTTCGAGCCCCAGAGCACGATCAGGTCCGCGCTGCGGGTCTCCTCGTAGGAGCTCGTCCCGCCGCCCGCACCGAACACCGTCGCCAGACCGACGACGCTAGGGGCGTGTCAGGTTCGGTTGCAGCTGTCGACGTTGTTCGTCCCGAGCGCGACGCGGGCGAACTTCTGCGTGGCGAAGTTCAGCTCGTTGGTCGCCTTGGAGCAGCTGAAGACGCCTGTCAGCGCGCCTTCGTCGAGCGTCTTGCGGAAGCCGGCCGCGGCGCGGTCGAGCGCCTCGTCCCAGCTTGCGGCTCGCAGCTGTCCACCCTCTCGGACGAGTGGTGTCGTCAGCCTCTCGTACGTCCTTGCCATGACCTGGAATCTAGAGCAAGACGCGCCGCATCACGCCGACGTCGATCCGGTCGAGCAGCTCGTCGGCCTCTGCGAGGCGGTGCGGCTCGAGCGTCGTGCGCACGGCGAGCACCCGCCCGGCGCCGGCCGCGCGGGCCGACGCGACGCCGGCCTCCGTGTCCTCGAACACGACCGCCTCGGCGGGGTCGGCGTCGAGGAGCGCGAACGCCTTGAGGTACCCCTCCGGGTCGGGCTTGCCGTGGACGACGTCGTCGGAGCTCACGACCGCGCGGAAGCACCCCGCGAGACCGGCCGCCTCGACGACCGGCTCGATCTCGTCCCGCCCCGCGCCGGAGCAGATCGCGAGGGGCACGCGCTCGGCGGCGTAGCGCACCGCTTCGCGGACGTGCTCGTGGACGGTCGAGCCGTCGGCGGCGGCCTCCCGGTAGCGGATCGCCCGCTCGGCGATCACCGCCTGCACGTCGGGATGGTCCTCACCGAGCCACGTCGTCACGATCTCCGGATCGGAGAGGCCCGCCAGCCGGTCGAAGTACTCCTGCGCCGACAGCGGGCGCCCATGCTCCGCGAACAGGCGCATGAAGATCTCGCAGAGCAGCGGCTCGTCGTCCGAGAGCGTCCCGTTGAAGTCGAAGACCAGCGCGGCGACGGGCACGGCTAGTCCTCGCGCTGGACGTCCACCAGCAGTTGCTCGAATTGCGGGCCGTCGAGCTCCTCGACCGCCCGCTCGTACTTCTCCATCGCCCAGACCCAGAAGTCGAAATCGAGGTCCGAGATCCCGGCCTGGATCGAGCCCCACAGCGTCCACCCGTACTTCGACATCAGCCCCCAGAGGCGCGACCGCGCGACCTTGTTGCGCAGCGGCCGGCCCCAGTACGCCGTTACGAGCTCCTCGAGCTGCTCGAGCGAGAGGTTGGACTCGCTCCAGACGTTGCCGAGCTCGAACGAGGCCTCGTTGTTCCCCGAGTACTCGTAGTCGATGAGGCGCATCTCGCCGCCGACGCGGATGAAGTTCTCGGCGAGCAGGTCGTTGTTGCACGGCACGGTCGGCTCGGGCCGCGCGCGCAGGGCCCGCTCGAGCCCGCGGATCTTCGGCTCGAGCTCCTCGTAGCGCGCCGGCAGGCGGAAGCCGCGCCGGCGGACGATCTCGAGGTAGCCGGGCTGGATCTCGAACATGTCGAAGTCCCGGAGGAAGCGCCGGCCCGCGTGAAGGCGGCGGCAGGCGTCGGCGACCGCCGCGATGTGCTCGCCCGAGCGGAGCTTCCCGGCGTCCATCACCTCGCCCTCCAGGAAGCCGAGGACGAGCGCGTCCTGTTCCGGGACGGCCGCGACGAACGGCGCGCCGACGCCGGTCTCCGCGGCGGCGATCGTGTTGTGCACCTCGTTCTCGCGATCGATCGCGAGGAGGCTCGTGTCCTTGCCGGAGATGCGCACCACGAAGCAGCCCGACGGGCTCGTGACCTTGTAGTTGGTGTTCGTGAGGCCGCCGGTGAGCGGCTCGACGGCCTGCGCGTCGTGGAGCTGCGGGACGGCGTCGAGCACTTCCTCCAGCGACATGCGGCGATCCTATTAGGGTCGCACTATGCCTCCCGAACGTGCCCGCGTCGTCGTCGTCGGCGGCGGCGTCATCGGCTGCTCCTGTCTCTACCACCTCGCGAAGCAGGGGTGGACCGACTCCGTCCTCGTCGAGCAGTTCCAGCTCACCCACGGCTCGACGTGGCACTCGGCCGGCCTCGTCGGCCAGCTGCGTTCCTCCATCTCGCTGACGCGGATGATGCAGTACTCCGTCGGCCTCTATGCCGAGCTCAAGGAGCTGACCGGCAACGACCCCGGCTGGCACCAGCTCGGCGGCCTGCGCCTCGCTTCATCCCATCCCCGGCTGGAGGAGATCCGCCGCCAGGCGTCCTGGGCGAAGACCTTCGGCCTGCCGATGGAGATCGTCTCCGCCGAGGAGGCGCAGGCGATGTTCCCGCCGCTGTCGACGGGGGGCGTGCTCGGGGCCGCGTTCATCCCGGACGACGGCTACCTCGACCCCTCGCAGCTGACGTTCGCGCTCGCCGACGGCGCTCGCCGCCTCGGCGCACAGATCGAGGTTCGCACCCGGGTCACCGGCATCGAGACGCGGGACGGCCGCGTGGCGGCGGTCGAGACGGACAAGGGCCGGATCGAGTGCGAGGTCGTCGTCGACGCCGCCGGGATGTACGCGCGCCAGGTGGCGGCCCTGGTGGGCGTGGACGTCCCCATCGTCCCGTTCGGCCATCAGTACCTGATCACAGAGCCGTTCGACCCGCCGCTCGAGCCGCTGCCGACGCTGCGCGACCCCGACAGCCTCGTCTACTTCCGCACCGAGGTCGGCGGGCTCGTGATGGGCGGCTACGAGAGCAAGCCGGAGCCGTGGGCGATCGACGGCGTCCCCGACGGCTTCGAGGCGAAGCTCCTCCCGCAGGACCTGGAGCGCATGGAGGAGCTGTTCGCCAACGCGATCGCGCGCGTGCCGGCGATGGAGACCGCCGAGGTGAAGGCGTTCTTCAACGGGCCGGAGGCGTTCACCCCGGACGCCGACTTCCTGCTCGGCGAGACCGACCTCCCCGGTTTCTGGATCGCCGCCGGCGGCTGCGCACACGGCCTGGCCGGCGCGGGAGGCGTCGGGAAGGTGATGAGCGAGTGGATCATCGACGGCCGGCCCGAATGGGACGTCTGGCCGCTGGACTGGCGCCGCTTCGGCCGCCAGTACCGCAGCCGCGAGTACACGCTCGCACGCGCGTACGAGGCACTGTCCGAGTACTACGACATCAAGTATCCGGGCGAGGAGAGGAAGGCCGGGCGGCCCTTGCGTGTATCGCCCGTATATCAGCGGCATATCTCGCTCGACGCGTCCTTCGGGGAGAAGGGCGGCTGGGAGCGGGTCAACTGGTACGAGTCGAATGCGGCGCGCGGCGACGAGTCGCTGCGGCCGCGCGGCTGGGCGGGCGAGAACTGGTCGCCCGCGATCGAGGTGGAGGCGCGGGCGGCGCGCGAGAAGGTCGCGCTCTTCGACCAGTCCTCCTTCTCGAAGCTCGAGGTGCTCGGGCCCGGCGCGCTCGCCTTCCTCGAGCGGCTCTGCGCGAACCGGATCGACCGGCCCGTCGGCACCGTCGTGTACACGCAGCTCCTCAACCACCGCGGTAGGATCGAGGCGGACCTGTCGGTGCTGCGGCGAGAGGACGACCGCTTCCTGCTCGTCACGGGCACCGCCTTCGGGACGCACGACCGCGCCTGGCTCGAGCGGAACCTGCCGCGGGACGGCTCTGTCTACGTGAACGACGTCACCGGGGCCTACGCCTGCCTCTGCCTCTGGGGCCCGAAGGCGCGCGAGGTCGTCAGCTTCGACCATCCCTACATGACGGCGCGCGACGTGGCGGTCGGCAACGTGCCGTGCATCGCGTCGCGGGTCACCTACGTCGGCGAGCTCGGTTGGGAGCTCTACTGCGCGGCCGAGTACGGCGCGACGCTGTGGGACACCCTCTGCGTCGACAGCGTGACGCCGGGCGGCTACCGCGCGATCGAGTCGCTGCGGCTGGAGAAGGGGTATCGCGCCTGGGCGACCGACCTCACCGCCGAGACCACGCCGTTCGAGGCCGGCCTCGGCTTCGCCGTGAAGATGGACAAGGGCGACTTCGTCGGCCGCGAGGCGCTCGAGCGGGCCGAGCCGCGGCAGAAGCTCGTGTGCATCGTCCTCGACGACCCACGCGCGGTCGCGCTCGGCTCGGAGCCGGTGCGGCACGGCGACGAGATCGCCGGCCGCGTCACGAGCGGCGGCTACGGCTACGCGGTCGGCGCGAGCATCGCGTACGCATACATGCCGGTCGCCCTCGGCGAGCCGGGAACGAGGGTCGCGATCGACATCTTCGGCGACTGGATCGGCGGCGAGGTGCGGGCCGATCCGCTGTACGACCCGAAGGGCGAGCGAATCCGCGCGTGAGTCGCGTGGTCGTGATCGGCGGCGGGATCGCCGGCGTCAGCTGCGCGTATCACCTCGCCCGGGCCGGCGAACGCGATGTCGTCCTCGTGGAGAAGGGCGAACTGACGAGCGGGTCGACGCATCACGCAGCCGGGCTGGTCACGCAGTTCAACCCGTCGCCGACGATGATGCGTTTCCGCCGCTACAGCGTCGAGCTGTACGAGCAGCTCGGCGTGTTCGAGCGGGTCGGGTCGCTCCGCATCGCGTCGAGCCGCGACAGCCTGCTCGAGCTGCGCCGCGGCGTCTCCCGGGCGCACGCGATCGGCCTCGACGCCGAGCTCGTCGGGCCCGAGGAGGCGCGCGCGCATCTGCCGGCGATCACGGACCGCGAGCTGTACGGCGCGGTGTGGATGCCGGGCGACGGCGCGGTCGACCCGCACATCGCGACGTACACCCTGGCCGCGGCGGCGCGGGAGCTTGGCGTGGAGATCCGCACGCGCACGCTCGTGACCGGGATCGGCGTCCGCGAGGGCGCCGTGCGGGCGATCGAGACCGAGCACGGCGAGATCGAGTGCGAGATCGTCGTCAACGCCACGGGGATGTGGGCCCCCCGCGTCGCAGCGATGGTCGGGGCGTTCACGTGCTCGATCCCCGTCGACCACCAGCACATCGCCCTGCACGCGGTCGAGGGGCACGAGCTGCCGCGCGACACGCCGTGCTTCCGCGACACCGACAACCTCGTCTACGGGAAGGCGGAGAGCGGAGGCGTGCTCTTCGGCGGCTACGAGCCGAACCCCGTCTCGCGCTGGGAGGACGGCGTGCCGTGGGATCACGGCGCGCGCGCCTTGCCGTCCGACCACGAGCGCTTCGAGCAGCTCATGGCGGGCGCGGTGCGGCGCTTCCCGTTCCTCGACGAGGCGGGCGTGACGGGGCTGGTCTGCCATCCGGACGCGATGACGCCGGACGGGAACCCGCTGCTCGGGCCGGTGCCCGGCGTACGGGGGTTCTGGCTGGCGGCCGGCCTGTCACTGAACGGCTTCGGCGGCGCGGGCGGGCTGGGGAAGGCGCTGGCCGAGCTCGTCACCTCCGGAGAGGCCGAGGTGGACGTCCAGCCGTACCGGCCGTGGCGCTTCGGAGGGCCTTATCGCGACGTGCCCTTTGCGGCGGCCGGCGGACGGGAGGTCTACAAGTACTACTACCGGCTGAGGTACCCGCTGGACGTGTCCGAGGCGGGCAGGCCCAAGCGGCTCTCCCCGCTCCACGCGCGGAACGAGGCGCTCGGCGCCGTCTTCGGCACGAAGAACGGCTGGGAGCGCGCCGACTGGTACGAGCCGGGCCAGCCGGCGCGGCGC
This sequence comes from Gaiellaceae bacterium, assembly GCA_036490825.1. GTDB lineage: Bacteria > Actinomycetota > Thermoleophilia > Gaiellales > Gaiellaceae > Palsa-739. The sequence continues at coordinate 46,611 of DASXDE010000014.1, read as the reverse complement.
GCGGGCGAGGAGCAGCGCGAGGCCGGCGGCTGGGTGCGCCCGCCCTGGTACGACCGGGTCGCGGTCGAGCATGCCGCGATCCGCGAGCGCGCGGGGATCCTCGACATGACCTCCTTCGGGAAGCTCGAGCTCGCCGAGCTCGACGTGCTCGAGCGCGTCTGCGGCGCCCGCATCGACCGGCCGGTCGGGTCCGTCGCCTACACGCAGCTCCTCGACGAGCGCGGTCGAATCGTCGGCGACGTGACGGTGACCCGTCTCGCGGAGGATCGGTTCCGGGTCGTCACCGGCGCGGGCGCCGTCGACTCGGACCGCGGCTTCCTCGAGCTGCACGGGGCACGAGTGGCCGACGTGACGGACGACTGGGCCGTGATCGGGCTCTGGGGGCCGGCGGTGCGCGGCGCGCTCGAGGACTTCCCGTTCCGGAGCGCGCAGGAGATAGCCGTCGGCGGCGTGCGCGTGCTCGCTCAGCGAATGACGTATGTCGGCGAGTACGGCTACGAGCTCTACGTCAGGCCCGACGACGCCTCCCGCGTCTGGGACTTCCTCCTCGAGACGCTACGGCCCGAGCCCGTCGGGTACCAGGCGCTCGACTCGCTCCGGATCGAGAAAGGCTACCGCTACTTCGGCACTGACCTCACCGCCTCCGACACGCCGTTCGACTCCGGGGTCGGGTTCGCGGTGGCCAAGGACAAGTGGCCCTCCCTCGACCGCGATCCGCCCACCATGCTGCGGACGCTCCTCGTCGGAGGCGAGGATTACCTCACCTTGTACGGCGGCGAGGCGGTGCGCCTGGAGGGCGAGGTAGTCGGCCGCGTCCGCAGTGCGGCCTACGGCTTCACGGTGCAGCGGAACGTGGCGCTCGCGAAGCTGCCGTCCGGCCTCGGCGAGGGCCGCGCGGTCGAGGTCGACGTGATGGGCGACCTCGTCCCGGCCGTCGTCGCGCCGACCGACCTCCTGAAGTGACGAGGGGCGGCTCGCGCCGCCCCTCGAGCGAGTCCGCTACTCCGCGGGTATCTCGTCGTAGACCATGCCCAGGTCCATCCCCTGCCGCCTGCGGACGATCCGCGACACGACGTAGATCCCGAGGGCGACCCCGTAGAGGCAGCCCATGTAGATCAGCGAGCCGTGGTTGTTCGACCCGTAGACGCCGTCCTGCAGCCACTTGTAGATGCAGAAGCCGAGGAAGGCGAGAAACGCGACCGCGGACACCGTGATCAACGGCACGCCGGCCACCTTGTACTTCGCGATCGGCGACGCGTTGTAGATCTCCGGCTTGCGCCACGGCAGGATCCCCGCCGCGACGGTGGAGCCGACGAACGTCACCGCGATCACAAGCGTCGCGTCGAGCGTCCAGCTCGTGAACGTCGAGTTGTACGCATAGAAGTACGAGATGATCAACGACGGCCCGAGCATGATCAGGATCGTGTAGTACGGCGTTCCCCGCTTGTCGACCCGCGCCGCCCACTCGGGGAGGATCCGGTCGAACGCCGTCGCGAAGATCACCCGGCTCGCCGTCAGGAACACCGTTCCCACCCAGCCGAAGAACCACAGGGACATCAGCACGATGACGATGAACTGGAGCCACGGACTGACGAAGAACGTCGCGAGCGTGACCGGATACGGCCACACACCGCCCAGGGAGTCCGTCCCGCTCCAGAACGCGTTGTTCGCCGAGTTGTAGAAGTTCCAACCCATCGTGTGCGCGATCAGGACGATGAAGATCACGGCGCCGATCGACGTCGCGACCAACGCACCCGCCATCGCAATGATGTTCTTCCGGAAGTCCGACGCTCCGCGCACCTCGCCGTAGAGCGTCGCGCCCCAGTTCGACCACAGGTTGAAGAAGGCGATCATCGGGATGAGCAGGATCGTCGACCCGAAGGCGAGCCCGCCGAGCGAGCCGGCGCCCGCGTAGGTGCCCTTCTTCAGCGTCGCCGCATAGGCATTCGGCGGCCCGTGGTACGTCTTGACGGCGTAGTGGTTGAACGACGACTCGAACGCCGACTTCGTGTGGAAGATCAGCAGTCCGAAGATGATCAGCAGGCCGAGCATGCCGCCGTAGAAGCAGAACTTCTGCAGCTTCGCGTAGCCGCGCATGCCGATCGAGATGAAGAACGCGGCGAGGAGCGCGGTGATGACCGAGGCGGTGAAGATGCCCTTCGGCTCGTTGAAGTAGCTGACGAAGCCGCTCCAGCCGAGGATCGCGCCGAGGGGCTGGAAGAACTCCTTGGTCAGGATGTTCGCGTAGATCGGCACCCAGTGCCAGTTGATGAACCACCAGCCGCAGACCGCGAGCGTGAAGCCGAGACCGCCGCCGAGCACTCGGCTGACCCAGACGTAGTCGCCGCCGGCACGGGGCATCACCGCAATCAGCGCCGCGTACACGACCGTCTGGAAGACGAGATACGCACCCGAGAGGATCACCGCCAGCAGCAGGCTCGCCTTCGGGATGAACGGACCGAACGAGAAGATGTAGAGCCCGAGCGTGATCAGGTTGATCGAGAACGCCGCGTAGATGAACGCGTCGTGCAGCGACCAGCCGCGAACGAGCCCGGTCGCCTTTCGGACGAACAGCGAGCGCTCCTGATACGGAGGCTCACCGGCGATCGTCGCCATGCGCTTGCCCTCCTATCCGCTTGTGAGCAGGAACCGCTTGACCTTCTTCTTGCCGTCCAGATCGATGACCGCTCCGAGCAGGTCACCCTGCTCGTACGAGCTGCCGGGATTAATGCAGAGCGTCCGGCCGATGCGACAGTTGCCACGGGCCTCGTGAATGTGGCCGTGGAGCGAGAGGGCGGGCTCGCGCTCCTCGATCGCCGCCCGCACGGCGGTCGAGCCGACCGGGCGGACCGAGCGGCCGGCGTTCTTGAGATCCATGTCGGCGGTCAACTCCGGCGCGTCGTCGAGGCCCGACTTGTACGGCGGGCAGTGGAAGCTGAAGACCGTTCGCTCCTTCGGCGCCGTCACCTCCGCGATCACCCTGTCGAGGCGCGCCTTCAGGTCGGGCTCGTCCTCCTCGCGGTAGGTGTCCCACGGCGTCCGGTTCGACCAGCCGGTCGACACCATCTGGAACCCGTCGATGTCGACGACGCGACCCTCCGCGAGCTCGACCGCCTTCGCGTTCTCGATGATCTCGTCGACCTCGAACTGGTCGTCGTTGCCCGGGCAGCAGAAGACACGCATCCCGGTACCGCCGATGCGCTCGTCGGCCATCCGCATCCACTTCTCGACCGTCTCGAGCATCTTCTCGTGGAAGAGCGCGTGCCATCTGCTCTCCTCGGCCTCGAGCTCGCGCAGCTCGTCGAGGTTCGTACGGAAGGGGTAGTAGCCGCGGCGAATGACCGCGTCCTCGAACGCGAGCACCTCGTCCTCGGTCGTCATCTCCGAGCGGTTCTCGAGCAGCGTCGCGTGCCACCGGCCGCCGCCGTCGTCGATGACGGGGACGAGCGCCTTGCCCGTCATGTCGCCGCCGAGCACGAGGACGTCCGCCTTGTAGTGCTTGCCGGCATTGAGGAACTTGCGCCAGCACGTCTCCGATCCGTGGACGTCCGTGGCGAAGTAGAGCCGCATGGCGCTATCTAAACCTCTTCGGGCAGCTCATACCAGCGTTTTCGCTCTCCGATCTTCGCGCGCAGCCGCCAGGAGCGCGACTTCGGCGCCGCCTCGATCCGCTCCAGGACCGCCGAGACACGACCCGCGACGGCCTCGCGGTCGACGTCGTAGCCCTCGAGCCGGTCGCGGAGCGCCGCGAGGTTGTGCGAGATCGTGCGCCACAGCCCCCAGTCACCGGCGCACAGCGAGGCGACGCGCGCCGCGTTGACGCCGGCGTCGTCGTCGGTCACGTCGTGCTCGAGGAGGAGGGCGACCGTGTCGCGCACGTCCTTCTCGTTCAGCTCGACGATCTGGAGCTTCGTGAGCAGCAGCTCGGCGAGCGGCACCGTGTCCTCGTCGACGGTGAGCCGCTTCTCGAGCGGGATCTCGTGGCACATCCGGAACGAGCTGACGAAGACGTCCACCTGCCGCCCGTTCGGGTTGTCGTAGAAGAGGAGCCGCTCCTTGCCGTTCATGGCGTTGAAGCCGACGTGCGGCTCGTAGCCGAGGTCGCGCAGGAGCTTCTGCAGGCCGCCGGACGACTTCTTGGTGGTCGCGAAGTCGAGGTCCTGGTACTCGCGCGAGAGGGCGGGCGGCAAGCCGCGCGAGCGCACGTTGACGGCGACGCCGCCGAGCAGGCGGACCGTGACGCCCGCGTCTCGCGCGGCGTCGAGGACGCGGCGTCCCTCGGTGACGACATCCGGGTGCGGCTCAGAAGAGGCCGACGGTCCTCCCTTCGTCGTCGATGTCGACGGCGTGCGCGGCGGGCGTCCGCCCGTAGCCGGGCATCGTCTGCATGTCGCCGCAGAGCGCGACGAGCCAGCCGGCGCCGGTGTAGGCGCGGATGTCGCGGACGGTGACCGTGAAGCCGGTCGGCGCGTTCGCGAGGGTCGGGTCGTGCGAGAGCGAGAGGTGCGTCTTCGCCATGCAGATGGGCAGCTTGTCGAAGCCCACGCGTTCGAACTCCTCGATCTTCTTCCGCGCCGCCGGCTGCAGGAGGATCCCGTCGCCGCCGTACACGCGCGTCACGATCGCCTCGATCTTGCGCTCGATCGAGTCCTCGAGCGGATAGACCGGCGCGAAGCTCGACGGCTGCTCGGTCGCCTTGACGACGGCCTCGGCGAGCGCGGCGGCGCCCTCGCCGCCCTTCACGACCGCCTCGTTCGCCTCCGCGGCGAAGGCGCCGTTCGCGAGCGCGATCTCGCGGATCTGCTCGATCTCCTCGTCGCTGTCCGCCGGGAACCGGTTGACCGCGACGACGGCGTTGAGCCCGAACTCGCGGATCGTCGCCAGGTGGCGGATCATGTTGGCCGAGCCGGCCGCGATCGCCTCCGCGCCACCCTCCGGGTTGCCGCCGTGGTGCTTCAGCGCCTTGACGGTCGCGACCAGGACGACCGCGCTCGGCGTGAGGCGCCCCACGCGGCAGACGATATCCATGAACTTCTCCATCCCCATGTCCGCGCCGAACCCGGATTCCGTCACGACGACGTCGCCGAGCTTGAGGGCGATCCGGTCGGCGACGAGCGAGTTGTTGCCGTGGGCGATGTTCGCGAACGGCCCGCAATGGACGAAGGCCGGCTGGCCCTCGAGCGTCTGTACGAGGTTCGGCTTGATCGTCTCCTTGAGGAGCACGGTCATCGCGCCCGCCGCCTGCAGCTGCTCGGCGGTGACGGGCTCGCCCTCGTAGGTCGAGCCGACCGTGATCGCGCCGAGCCGCGCGCGGAGGTCGAACAGGTCGCGCGCGACGGCGACGATCGCCATCACCTCGGAGGCGGCGGTGATGTCGAAGCCGGTCTGGCGCGGATAGCCGTTCGCCCTCCCGCCGAGGCCGACGACCGTGTCGCGCAGGGCGCGGTCGTTGATGTCGACGCAGCGCCGCCACGAGATCGAGAGCGGGTCGATCCCGAGCTTGTTGCCGTGCAGGAGGTGGGCCTCGAGCAGGGCGGCGAGGAGGTTGTTCGCCGCGCCGATCGCGTGGATGTCGCCGGTGAAGTGGAGGTTCATGTCCTCCATCGGCACGACCTGCGCGTAGCCGGCGCCCGCCGCCCCACCCTTGATCCCGAACACGGGGCCGAGGGACGCCTCGCGGAGGCAGAGCACCGGCTTGCGCCCGATCGCGCCGAGCCCCTGCGTGAGCGAGACCGAGGTGGTCGTCTTGCCCTCGCCGAACTTCGTGGGCGTGATCGCGGTGACGCAGACGAGCTTTGCGTCCGGCCGGTCGGCGAGCCGGTCGAGCACCGAGAGGGACACCTTCGCCTTGTAGGCGCCGTAGGGGTCGAGCTCGTCCGGCTCGAGTCCGGCCGCGGCCGCGATCTTGGCGATCGGGCGGAGCTTGGCCTCCTGCGCGATCTCGAGGGAGGAAGGTGTCGTCGTCGCCACGCCCAGTGTCCTTTCTACAACCCGGCCTCGGATATGCCTAATATATCTGTTGTGGATCTGGCAGCGGATCGTGCATATCTGGCCATCCGCGGGCTCATCGTCTCACTCGAGCTGCCTCCCGGGGCGGTGATCGACGAGCGGGAGCTGATGCAGCGGCTCGGCCTCGGACGGACGCCCGTTCGGGAGGCGCTGCGGCAGCTGGCCCAGGAGCAGCTCGTCGAGGTCTTCCCCCGCCGCGGGATGTTCGTGACGGGCGTCGACGTGCGGGATCTCGCGCGTATCTCGGAGGTACGCGCGGCGCTCGAGCCCGAGGCCGCGCGCCTCGCGGCGGAGCGCGCGACCGACGAAGAGCGCGACGAGCTCGCGGACCTCAACGGCGAGATCAGGCGCGGCGCCGACCTGATGGGGCTCGACGAGCGCATCCATCGGGCGATCTACGCGGCTGCGCACAACCACCTGCTCGAGAAGACGCTCGCCGAGTACTACGTGCTGGCGCTGCGGATCTGGATGATCGCGGACGACCGCGCGGAGGAGCTCGAGGACGCGGTCGAGGCCCATCGCGACCTCATCCAGGCGATCCTCGTGGGCAACGGCGACCGGGCGGCGAAGTCGATGCGGGCTCACGTCGAGAACTTCGAGCAGGCGATGCGGAAGGTCCTGGTGAGCGTGTGAAGGTCGTCGTGATCGGCGGCGGGATCGTCGGCAACTCGCTGACGGGCTGGCTCGCCGAGCTCGGCTGGACCGACCTCGTCCAGGTCGACAAGGGCCCGTTCCCGAACCCGGGCGGCTCGACGGGCCACGCGTCGAACTTCATCTTCCCGGTCGACCACTCGAAGGAGATGACCCAGCTCACGCTCGAGTCGATGCGCCAGTACCGCGAGACGGGGACGCTGCACGAGTGCGGCGGCGTCGAGGTCGCGCGCACCGAGGAGCGGCTGGAGGAGCTGCGCCGGCGGATGGCGTCGGCGAAGTCGTGGGGCGTCGAGGGCTGCCGCCTCGTCACACCGGCCGAGATCGAGGAGCTCGTCCCGTTCGTGGACGCGTCGATCCTGCTCGGCGGCTTCTACACGCCGTCGGTCGCGGTCGTCGACTCGCTCCGTTTCGGCACGATCATGCGCGAGCGCGCGCAGGAGAGGGGCGCGGAGGTCCTCGCCAACACCGAGGTCGAGGGAGTCGACGTCGAGGGCGGCCGGGTGCGCCGGGTCCGCACGACGCGGGGCGCCTTCGACGCCGACGTCGTCGTGGTCGCGTGCGGAGTGTGGTCGCCGCGCATCGCCGCCATGGCGGGCGCCTCGATTCCCTTGACGCCGGCCGTGCACCAGATGATCGACGTCGGCCCGGTGCCGCGCTTCCTCGACTCGAAGACCGCGGTCGACTTCCCGATCGTCCGCGACATGGACACGAACATGTACGAGCGGCAGGACGGGCAGGGGCTCGAGGTCGGCTCGTACGCCCACCGCCCGATCCTGCACGAGCCCGACGAGATCCCCTCGATCGAGGAGTCCGCGCTCACGCCGACCGAGCTGCCCTTCACCCAGGAGGACTTCGAGCTGCAGCTCGAGCATGCGCTCGAGCTCGTGCCGGAGGTGCTGGGCGACGAGTCGGTCGGGATCAAGTACGCGATCAACGGCCTCCTCTCCCTCACGCCCGACGGGCTGCCGCTGCTCGGGGAGACGCCCGAGGTGAAGGGGCTCTGGTCGGCGGCGGCCGTGTGGGTGAAGGAGGGCCCGGGTGTCGGCAAGTCGGTGGCGGAGTGGATGGTGCTCGGCGAGCCGGAGATCGACCTGCAGTCGTCGGACATCGCGCGCTTCTATCCGGAGCAGCGCACGCCGCAGCACGTGAACGGCCGCGCGGCCGAGGGCTTCAACAAGACGTACGGCATCGTCCATCCCGGCGAGCAGTGGGAGTCGAACCGCGGGGTGCGCGTCTCGCCCTTCTACGAGCGCGAGCAGCAGCTCGGCGCCGTCTTCTTCGAGGCGGCCGCGTGGGAGCGCCCGCACTGGTACGAGTCGAACGCGCCGCTCGTCGAGGAGTTCGGCGTGCAGCCGCGCGAGCACGAGTGGGACGCGCGCTGGTGGTCGCCGATCATCAACGCCGAGCACCTCGCGATGCGCGAGCGCGCCGCGATGTTCGACCTGACCGCGTTCTGCGTCTTCGACGTCGTCGGCCCGGGAGCGCTGGAGTGCGCGCAGACGGTCGCGGCGCGGCAGATGAATGTCCCGGCCGGCCGCGTGATCTACACGCCGGTGCTCGCGCCGAGCGGAGGCTTCAAGTCCGACCTCACGATCATGAAGATGGCCGACGACCGCTTCCGGGTCGTCACGGGCGGCGCGCACGGGATGGCCGACATGAAGTGGTTCCGCGACCACTGCGGCCCGGAGGCGCGAATCGAGGACCACACCTCGGCGCTCTGCACGGTCGGCCTCTGGGGCCCGCGGGCGCGGGACATCCTCTCCTCGCTCACGAGCGACGACGTCTCGAACGAGGGCTTCCCCTTCGCGACGTGGAAGACGGTCGCGGTCGACGGCATGGACGTGCTCGCCTCCCGGATCTCGTACGTCGGCGACCTCGGCTGGGAGCTGTACGTGCCGTTCGAGCAGGGCGCCAGGCTGTGGGACGCGGTCTGGGAGGCGGGGCAGCCGCACGGCGTCGCCCCCGCGGGCATCGGCGTCTACGGCACGACGGGCCGGCTCGAGAAGGCGTACCGTGCGTTCGGCTTCGAGCTCGACCAGGACTACGACGTGGTCGAGGCAGACATGGCCTGGTGGAAGGTGAAGACCGAGGACTTCGTCGGCAAGGAGGCGCACCTCGCCGCGCGCGAGCGCGAGCCGGCCGCGGTCTGCTGCACGCTGACGTTGACCGGGAACACGCGCTATCCGCTCGGCCGCGAACCGATCGTCCGCGAGGACGGCTCGCCGCTCGTCGACGCGAAGGGCCGCCGCTCCTACGTCACCTCCGCCGGCATGGGCCCGTCGCTCGGCAAGTACGTCCTCATGTCGTACCTCCCGCCCGGCGACCACGGGCAGCTCTACGTCCAGTACATGGAGCAGCTCCTTCCGGTCGCCGTCGAGATCGTCGGCTCGCGACCGCCCTTCGATCCCGAGAACGAGAGGATTCGCTCGTGAGGATCCTGGTGTGCGTGAAGCGCGTCCCGATCACCGGCGGGAAGATGGTGCTGACCGAGGACGCGCAGGCACTCGAGACGAAGCACCTCGGCTTCACGATCTCGCCGCACGAGGAGTGCGCGGTCGAGGAGGCCGTGCGGATCGTCGAGGCCGGCGAAGGCGAGGTCGTGGTGCTGACGCTCGGCCCGGCCGAGGCGGAGGAGCAGCTGCGCGACTGCATGGCGATCGGCGCCGACCGCGGCATTCTCCTCGAGACGCAGGGCGAGGAGTGGGACGCGCAGGCGACCGCGGCCGCGATCGTCGAGGCGGTCGGCGGCGAGGGGCCGTTCGACCTGATCCTCTGCGGCAACGAGTCGGCGGACGCCGGCGGCTACCAGGTCGGGATCCGCGTCGCCCACGCGCTCGGGCTGCCGGTCGTGACGGGCCTGAAGAAGATCGAGCTCCGCGATGGGAGCGTGCGCTGCGAGCGGGACGTCGGCGGCGCGCGCGACGTGTACGAGACCGCGCTGCCGGCGGTGCTGACCGTGCTCGAGGGACTGAACCTGCCGCGCTACCCCTCGGTGCCGGGCCGGCTCCGCGCGAAGCAGAAGCCGCTCTCCCGTACGGCCGTTTCCCCGCCCGCGCCCCAGCTCGAGAAGCTGCGGCTCGTGGTGCCGGAGGGGCAGGGGAAGCAGGCGGAGATCCTCGGCGAGGGCGTGCAGGCTGCGCCGCGCGTGGTCGAGGTGATGCAGGAGCTGGGCGTCGCGTGAACGTGGTCTGCTTCGTCGAGCCGGACGACGAGCTGTCCGCGCAGGCGGTCGGGTTCGCGCGCTCGCTCGGAGACGTTCACGCCGTGACGTTCGTGGGCGTCTACCAGCCGGCCGCGTGGGCCAAGGCGCTCGCCGCGCAGAAGGCGGACGCGATCGTCGCCGCCGGCTCCGACCGCGGCAACGAGCTGCTCGCACACGCCGGCGCGATCCTCGATCGGCCGGTCGCGGCCAACGTGATCTCGATCGCCGGCGACGGCGTGACGCGACAGCGCTGGGGCGGCAGCCTGCTCGAGGAGGCTCGCGTGCACGGCTCGCCCCGGCTGCTCACCGTCGCGCCGCACTCGCAACCGGCGGCCGACCTCGGCGAGGTCGAGACGCTCACCGCGGAGGACGACGGCTCGCCGAAGGTGCTGGAGCGCGTGGAGGAATCCTCCGGCGGCGTCTCGCTGCGCGATGCGAAGGTCGTAGTCAGCGGTGGCCGCGGCGTCGGCTCGGGAGAGGGCTTCGCGATCATCGAGGAGCTCGCGGGTCTGCTCGGCGCCGCGGTGGGCTGCTCGCGCGTCGTTACGAGCGCCGGCTGGCGGCCGCACACCGACCAGGTCGGCCAGACCGGGACGAAGATCTCGGCCGACCTCTACGTGGCGTGCGGGATCAGCGGCGCGACCCAGCACGTGGCGGGCGCGCGAGGCGCGAAGAAGATCCTCGCCATCAATACCGACCCCGAGGCGCCGATCCTGACGGTCGCCGACTACGCGGTGATCGGCGACCTGCACGAGGTCGTGCCCGCGATCAGCGCCGAGCTGAGAAAGATCCGCTCATAGGCGCGCTCGCGCTCGGCGCGCTCGCACTGTTCGCCGGCCTGAGCGCGGGGCGGCGGATCGTCTTCCTCTCGGGCCTCGTCGCGCGGGCCGTCCCCAACGACCGCCGGCAGGAGCCGCGCCGCCAGGCCCGGGCCGAGCTCGAGATCGTGCTCGGCCAGCGGAAGCTGTTGCGGCGGCTCGTCCCCGGCCTGATGCACGTCTTCATCTTCTGGGGCTTCCTGGTCCTGCTGCCCACGATCCTGATGGCGATGATCGCCGCGGTCGACGGGCGCGCGGAGCTGCCGTGGCTCGGCGGCCAGGGGTGGTTCGGCTGGCTGGCAGACGTCTTCTGCGTGCTCGTCCTGGTCGGGGTGACGACAGCCGTCGCGATCCGCAAGGGCCTTCGGCCCGAGCGCTTCCGGGGGTCGCACCTCGGCGAGGCGGACTTCATCCTCTTCCTGATCGCCGGTGTCGTCGCGACGCTCCTCTTCTGGCACGCGTCGGCGCACGCGGTCGGCCTCTATCCCGCTGCGGGCCCGCTGTCGCGGGCGATGGCGCGCGCGTTCTCGCCGGAGACCAATGCGGACAGGGTCTTCCTCTGGTCGCACCTCGTCTTCATCTTCGCCTTCCTCTGGTACATCCCGCGCTCCAAGCACCTCCACATCGGGACGGCGGCGCTGAACGTCTGGCTCGCGCGCACCCGATCGCAGGGCCGGCTCGAGCCGCTGCGCTTCGACCTCCCGGAGGACGAGCTGCGTTTCGGGGTCGCGACCATCGCCGACCTGACCCGCAAGGAGGTCGTCGACGCCTTCTCGTGCACCGAGTGCGGTCGCTGCCAGGACGTCTGCCCCGCCTACGCGACCGGGAAGCTCCTCTCCCCGAAGCTCGTGATCATGGGCGTGCGCGACGATCTCTTCGCGCAGAGCGGCGAGCCGATCGTCGGCAGCGGGGTGCCCGAGGAGATGATCTGGGACTGCGTCACGTGCGGCGCGTGCGTCGAGGCGTGCCCGGTCTCGATCGAGCACATCGACCACATCGTCGACCTGCGCCGCAGCCGCGTGATGGTCGACGCGGAGTTCCCCGCCGAGGCGGAGCCGATGCTGCGTGACGTCGAGCGGGCCGCGAACCCGTGGGGGAAGCCGCAGAACGAGCGCGCGGCCTGGGCGGCGGAGCTCGGCGTGCGCGTGCTCGCGCCCGGGGAGCCGGCGCCGGAGTACCTCTACTGGGTCGGCTGCGCCGCGTCTTTCGACGAGCGCGCGCGGGCGTCGGCGGAGGCGACGGCGAAGCTGCTGCAGCGGGCGGGCGTGGACTTCGCGATCCTCGGCCCGCGCGAGGCCTGCACGGGCGATCCGGCGCGCCGGATGGGCAACGAGTACGTCTTCCAGGCGTATGCCGAGCAGAACGTGGCGACGCTCAACGAGCAGGGGGTGCGGAAGATCGTCGCGAGCTGCCCGCACTGCTTCAACACGCTCGCGAACGAGTACCCGGACTTCGGCGGCGCGTACGAGGTCGTGCACCACAGCGAGCTGCTGGCCGGGCTCGTGCGCGAGGGACGGCTCGAGCCGAAGCCCGGCGCAAAGGAGATCACGTACCACGACTCCTGCTACCTGGCGCGCCACAACGACGTCCGCATGGAGCCGCGCGAGCTCGTCGCGGCCGTGGGTCAGCCGGTCGAGATGAAGCGGAGCGGCAAGCAGACCTTTTGCTGCGGCGCCGGCGGTGCGCACATGTGGATGGAGGAGCGCGGCCGGCCGATCAACGCCGAACGGGTGCGGGAGGCGGCCGAGACGGGAGCGGAGACCCTGGCCGTCGCGTGCCCGTTCTGCACGGTGATGCTCGACGACGGCGTGCGGGAGACGGGCGCGGGGCTTCGTGTGGCCGACGTTTCGACCCTGCTCGCCGAGTCGCTCGAGCCCTAGAGGTCGCGGCCGAAGATCACGTGCTCGCCGATCGGCTCGAAGCCGAGCTTGCGGTTGATCGCGCGCATCGCGGCGTTCTGCTCCGCGTTCGAGGTCGTGACGCGCGTCACGCCACGCTCCGCGGCGGTACGCAGCGCGCGTCGCTTGGCCGCCGTGGCGAGCCCGCGCCCCCGGTGCTCGCGCACCACCCCGGTGAAGCCGTGCTGGGCGCGCTCGCCCGACACGTTGAGGAACGTGAACGCGACGACATTGCCGCGTTCGTCGAGCACCGCCGTGCTCGACTCGAGATCGGCATCCGGCTCGTCCCACTCGCGGAGGAAGTCGTCGAGCCGGATGTCGTCGTGCCGGGTCGGCCCGGGCTCGTCGAGGGCCGCCTCCTTGACCGCCTCGTACACGGCCGCCGGCTCGATCTCGATCATCGGCGCGCACCGGTAGCCGGCCGGAAGCGACGGCTCCGGCACGACGCGAGGGTCGAGCGCGATGAGCGGGCCGCCGAGCAGCTTCGACCAGCCGCGTGCGGTCGCCCATCGCTCGCCCTCCTCCGTCCGGCGGAAAAACGACGTCGCCTTCGTCCCGCCGATCTCGCCGAGGTGCCCGAGAAGCCGCCGGCCGAGCTCGTCGCCGATTCCCTGGCGCCGGTACGCCTCGCCCACCGTGACGGACCCCCAGGCGGCGCCCTCCGTCGTGGTCCAGGTGTCCAGGCCCGTTCTGCCCACCCCCACGACCGCGCCGCCGGCCTCGGCGACTAGATGCAGGATGCGGGCGCGTTCCGGCTGCGTTCGGCGCTCGTGGCGGATCGTGGCGGCCGAGATCACACGGGCGTCGTCAGCCGCGCGGAGCAGTTGCGCGATCGCCTCGTCGTCCCGGTCCTCCGCTTCCCGAATCAGCACGAGGCGACCGTATCGCGGTTGGCGCTTGACAGAAGTGGAACTGATGTTCCACCATATGGGACGCATGGCTGCCACCGAGCCCGGCACCCAGGCCATCGAGCGCGCCGCGCAGCTGCTCGTGCGCGTCGTCGAGGCGCCCCAGCCGCCCTCGATCGGCGAGCTCTCCACCCGGGCCGGCCTGCCGAAGAGCACGACCTCGCGCCTCGTCGGCGCCCTCGAGCGGCAGGGGCTCGTGGAGCGGCTCGGCGCCCGCGGGAGGCTCCGCCCCGGTCCCGTCCTCCTCCGCTACGCGAGCCGCGACGCCTCGCAGGCGCTCGTCGCACTCGCGCAGCCGAGCCTGCGGCGGCTCGCCGACGAGAGCGGCGAGACGATCAACCTCGCCGTCCCGGGGCCCGACGGCGTCGAGCATCTCGCGCAGGAGGACACCGCACACCTCGTGGGCGTGACCGACTGGGTCGGCCGCCGCGTCCCGTTCGAGCTCGCCGCCAACGGCAAGTGCTTCCTCGCCTTCGGCGGCGGCGGGATCGACGACGCAGAGCAGATCCGCTCCCGCGGCTACGCGACCTCGATCGACGAGCTCGAGGTCGGCCTGTCGGCCCTCTCCGCCCCTGTGCTCGGCGCGGACGGCGGCACCATCGCGGCCCTGTCCATCTCCGGCCCGACCGCCCGCCTCACCGCCGACCGAATCGAAGAGCTCGCCCCGCTGCTGAAACAGGAGGCCGCAAGCCTGACCCGACGACTGCGAGGTGCCGCATGACCCACGAAGAGATCCTGCAGGGGCTGTACGACAACACGCTCGTCGGCAACGCGCCCGAGGTGAAGGGCCTCGTCGAGCGTGGGCTCGAGGACGAGCTCGAGCCCGAGAAGATGCTCTACGACGCGCTGATCCCGTCGCTCGAGGAGGTCGGCGCGCGGTTCGAGCGCGGCGACTTCTTCGTGCCGGAGATGCTGATCGCGGCCCGCGCGATGCAGGGCGCGCTCGACATCCTCCGCCCGCTGCTCGCCGAGACCGGCGTCCAGCAGGTCGGCACCTACGTGATGGGGACGGTCAAGGGCGACGTCCACGACATCGGCAAGAACCTCGTCAACATCATGCTCGAGGGCGCGGGCTTCACCGTCCACGACCTCGGGGTCAACGTGGCGCCCGAGAAGTTCGTCGAGATGGTGCAGGAGCACAAGCCCGAGATCGTCGGCTTCTCGGCCTTCCTCACGACCACGATGCCGATGTTCAAGGCGAACATCAACGCGCTCGAGAAGGCCGGGATCCGCGACGACGTGATCGTGATGGTCGGCGGCGCGCCCGTGACGCAGGAGTACGCCGACAAGGTCGGCGCCGACGGCTACGCCTCCGACGCGTCCGCCGCGGTGCGGCTCGCGAAGGACCTGATCGAGCGCAGGCGGAGCGCGGTTCCTGCGTGATGAAGCCGGTCGCCCTGATCGAGGCGGCGGTCAAGAAGCCGGTCTTCGGCTGCCACATGTGCGGCCAGTGCGTCCTCCACTCGACCGGGCTGACGTGCCCGATGGAGTGTCCGAAGACGCTGCGCAACGGACCCTGCGGCGGTGTGCGGCCCGACGGGCGTTGCGAGGTGAAGCCGGAGATGCGCTGCGTCTGGCTCAAGGCGGTCGAGCGCTCGCGCCGGCTGCCGTGGGCGGACGAGATCCACGACGTGCGGCCTCCGGTCGACAACCGTCTCGCCGGCACGTCCTCGTGGGTCAACCTCGCGACCGGGCGCGACAAGCAGACGCCGAACGGCTGGCATGTCGAGGCTTGAGGACGCGCTCGCGGCGGGCCGCTTCGTCGTCACGTCCGAGCTCCTGACCGTCGACGCGGGCGGGCTCGAGGCGGTGCACGAGCGGTTCGCGCCGTTCGAGGAGTACGTCGACGCGACGAACGCGACCGACAACACGTCGGCGCACGCCCACGCCTCGCCCCTCGCCGTCGCGATCGCGCTCAAGCAGCTCGGGATGGAGCCCGTCCTGCAGCTGACGTGCCGCGACCGGAACCGGCTCGCGCTCGAGGCGGAGATCGCGGGCGCCGCGCTGCACGGGATCGAGAACGTCCTCTGCCTGACGGGGGACGACGTGACGGCCGGCGACGAGCCCGAGGCGCGGCGCGTCTTCGACCTCGACTCGATCCAGCTGCTCGCTCTGGGCGCCGCGTTGGCGCGCGGCACGTACCTCTCCGGCCGCCGGATCGACCC
This sequence comes from Gaiellaceae bacterium, assembly GCA_036490825.1. Taxonomy (GTDB): domain Bacteria; phylum Actinomycetota; class Thermoleophilia; order Gaiellales; family Gaiellaceae; genus Palsa-739. The sequence continues at coordinate 30,957 of DASXDE010000014.1, read as the reverse complement.
ACCGCCGAGGCTCTTCCTCGGCGCGGTCGAGAACTCGGGCGCGCCGCCGTACGACTACCGGGTCGAACGCGCGCTGAAGAAGGCGCGGGCCGGCGCGCGCTTCCTGCAGCTGCAGGTCTCGTTCCGGCCGGAGCAGCTCGAGGCGTTCATGACGGAGGCGGTCGCGAAGGGCCTGCCCGAGCGCTGCGCCCTCCTCCCCTCGATCTGCCTGACCCGCTCGCCCGCCGCGCTGCGCTACATCGACGAGCACGTGCCGGGAATCGAGGTGCCGGCGGAGCTGATCGAGCGCTGCGAGCGTGCGCCCAAGCCGGAGGCGGAGTGCTTCGAGGTCGCGGTCGAGCTCGCCCGGCACGCGCGCTCCCTGCCGGGCGTTGCCGGCCTGCACCTGATCAGCTTCCGCCGCGAGGCCGGCGTCGCCCGGCTCTGCGAGCGGCTCGGCATACCCCCACGAGCGGAAAGGGAGACGAGTGGATACCGTCGTCCAGTCGCCGTCTAGGACGGTCGTCATCGGGCCGGAGCAGCCGTTCTGCGTGATCGGCGAGCGGATCAACCCGACCGGGCGCAAGGCGTTCCAGGCGCAGCTCCAGGCCGGCGACCTCTCGCAGCTCGAGACGGACGTCGCGCAGCAGGTCGCCGGCGGCGCCGACCTGCTCGATGTCAACGTGGGCGATCCGCTGGCCGACGAGGTCGACCTGATGGGCCAGGCGATCCCGCTCGTGCAAGGCCTCTGCGAGCTGCCGCTCTGCATCGACTCCTCGGTGATCGAGGCGCTCGACGCGGGGCTCTCCGCCTACCAGGGCAAGGCGCTCGTCAACTCCGTGACGGGCGAGGACGAGCGGCTCGAGGCGATCCTGCCGCTCGTCGCGAGGCACGGGGCGGCGGTGATCGGGCTCGCCAACGACGACGAGATCCCGATGGAGCCCGAGCGCCGCGTCGAGATCGCGAAGAAGATCGTCTCCGCCGCCGGCGACCACGGGATCCCGCCCGAGGACGTGATCATCGACCCGCTCGCAATGCCGATCGGCGCGGAGCCGCGCGCGGTGAACCTCTTCGTCGAGACGCTGCACCTGCTGCGCGACGAGCTCGGCGTGAACACCACCTGCGGCGCCGGCAACACGTCGTTCGGCCTGCCCGGCCGGCACACGCTCGGCGCCGCCTTCCTCGCGGTCGCACAGAGCCACGGGCTGACGAGCGCGATCATGGATTCGCGCCGGCCGGAGATGGTGGACGCGGTGCGCGCGACCGACTTCCTGCTCGGCCGAGACGAGTGGGGAGCGGCCTGGATCCGCATCTACCGCGAGAGGCAGGCAGCGGCGGCCACATGAGCGCGGTCGTCGACCTCCCGGAGGAGCAGCACCCCGACCGCGTCCGCCTGCGCTTCCTCCAGTCGGGCGAGGACCGCGCCGTCAAGGAGGCCCGCGTGCTCGCCGGCACGACCATCTTCGACGCCGCGAGCTGGAACGGCGTCGCGATCGACTCGACCTGCGGCGGCCACGGCACATGCAAGAAGTGCAAGGTCAAGGTCGTCTCCGGGAACGCGCCGATCAGCCCGGTCGATCCGCGCGCCTTCACCGTCGAGGAGCTGAAGAACGGCTGGCGCCTCGCATGCCGCGCGAACACCCAGGAGGACCTCACGATCGAGGTGCCGCCGTTGCAGACGAGGCCGAAGGCGGCGCTAGCCGGAGTCGGCAGGCACGTGATCCTGCGGCCCGCGGTGCAGAAGCGCTACGTCGAGCTCGAGGAGCCGACGCTGCACGACCAGCGCTCGGATCTCGAGCGCCTGCTCGACGCGATGGACGACGTCGAGCCGCGAGTCCCGCTCGAGGTCGTGCGCGAGCTCGGCGGCACGCTGCGCCGTGCGAACTGGAAGGTGACGGCCGTCCTCGCCGACGACCTCTTGATCGGCGTGGAGGAGGGCGACACGAGCGGCAGCCGCCACGCGATCGCGTTCGACCTGGGCACCACGACGGTCGTCGCTACGCTGCTCGACCTCGAGACGGGACTGCCGAAGGCGGTGCACTCGATCCTCAACGCGCAGCAGCCGTTCGGCGCGGACGTGATCTCCCGGATCTCGGCGATCATGATGGAAGACGACGCGCTCGAGCGGCTGCAGCAGCACGCGCACGAGACCCTCCAGCAGCTCACCGAGGAGGTGTGCGCGGAGGCGGACGTCGATCCTGCGGAGGTCTACGAGATCGTCGTCACCGGCAACCAGACGATGATCCAGATCGCGCTCGGCATCGACCCGGAACCGCTGTCGATGGCGCCCTTCACCGTCGTGACCCGGAGCATGCCGGAGGCGACGGCGACCGACTTCGGCGTCGCCGTCCACCGGCGCGCGCCCGCCGTCACATTCCCGGCGCTCGGCGCGTACGTCGGCCCCGACATCGTCGCCGGCATCCTCGCGACGGGCATCACGCTCGACCGCCGGGTGCGCCTCTTCATCGACGTCGGCACGAACTCTGAGATCGTGCTCGGCTCCTCCGCGAGGACGCTCGCGACCGCCGCCCCGGCCGGGCCCGCGTTCGAGGCGGCGCAGATCCGCTGCGGGATGCGCGCCGCCGACGGCGCCATCGAGGGCGTGAAGATCGTGGAGGGAGAGGTCGAGCTGACGGTCATCGGCGACGTCGCGCCGGTCGGCCTGTGCGGCTCGGGGCTGGTCGACGCGGTCGCGGAGCTCGTCGGCGCCGGGATGCTCGACCACTCCGGGCGCTTCATCCTCGAAACCTCGGAGCGCTTCGGCAAGATCGGCGAGGAGAACGTCTTCTACCTCAGCGACGACGTCTATCTCTCGCAGCGCGACGTGCGCGAGCTCCAGTTCGCGAAGGCGTCCATCGCCACCGGCTGGAACCTGCTCTGCCGGGACCTCGAGATGGAGCCGGGGGAGATCGCGCAGGTGCTGCTCGGCGGCTCGTTCGGCTCGTACCTCAGCGCGGCCAGCGCGGTCAAGATCGGGCTCGTGCCGAAGCTGCCCCTGACGCGCATCGTCTCCGCGGGGAACGTCGCCGGCGAGGGAGCGAAGATCGCGGCGCTCTCCGTGACGGAGCGCGCAGCCGCGAACGCAGTGCTCGACGAGGTCGAGTACGTCGAGCTCTCGGGCCGCGAAGACTTCAACGACCTGTTCGTCGACCAGCTCGCCTTCCCGGGATGACGCAGGTTGTCGTCTCCTGCGGCGCTCTGGCGCTGCACGTGAAGCAGATCGCGGCGAGACGCGGCTGGGACGTCGAGGTACGCCCCGTTCCGCCGGAGCTGCACAACCGGCCCGAGCGGATCCGCGCTGCCGTCGACGATGCGGCCGCCGGCGACGAGGTTGTCGTCGCCTACGCGCACTGCGGCGCCGACCTCGCGGGCTATCCGCGCCTCGCCGGCGCGCACTGCTACGAGGTCTTCGGCGCCGAGCACGAGCCGGGAACCTTCTTCCTCACCGACTTCCTGGTGCGCGGCTTCGACCGCCTGGTGTGGCGCGGGCTCGGGCTCGACCGGCACCCGGAGCTCCGCGACGACTACTTCCGCCACTACGAGAAGGTGGTGTGGCTCGCGCAGGAGCCGACCGCCGAGCTGCGCGCCGGAGCCGAGCGCGCCGCGGAGCGCCTGGCGCTCCCGCTCGAAATCCGAGACACAGGCATGGAAGGATTGGAGCGGGAGCTGGAGAGACTGCTGTGCTGATCAACGACCTGCCGCGCTACGAGATCCTCGACGAGGCCGCCCTGGCCGAGCTCGAGCGCGGCTGGCGGCGCATCGTCAGCGACCTCGGGATCGAGTTCCTCCACCCGGAGGCTCTGGAGGTCTTCCAGAGCGCCGGCCAACAGGTGGAGGGGGACCTCGTCCGCTTCGACCCTGACTGGATCCTCGAGCAGGTCGCGAAGGCGCCCGCGGAGTTCGACCTCCAGGCGCGCAACCCCGAGCGCACCGTCCACATCGGCGGCAACCACATGGTCTTCTCCGCCGTCTACGGCTGCCCCTTCGTGCGCGAGGGAATGGAGCGCCGCGACGCGACCTACGACGACTTCCAGAACCTCGTCAAGCTCGCGCAGTCGTTCCCGCAGCTCGACTCGCCTGGCGGCACGATCTGCGAGCCGAACGACAAACCGCTCGACTCGCGCCATCTCGACATGGTGTTCGCGCTCCTCACGCTCTCGGACAAGCCGTTCATGGGCTCGGTCACCTCAGGCCCCAACGCCGTCGACACGATCGCGATGGCCGAGATGGTCTTCGGCCGGGAGTCGCTGGAGCAGACCCCGGCGATCATCTCGCTGATCAACGTCAACTCGCCGCTGCGCTACGACGACCGGATGCTCTCGGCGCTCCTCGAGTACGCGAGGGCGGGACAGGCGACCGTGATCACGCCGTTCCTGCTCATGGGCGCGATGTCCCCGGTCTCGATCGCGGCCACGCTCGCGCAGCAGGTCGGCGAGGCGCTCGCCGGGATCGCGCTCGTGCAGACGATCCGCCCCGGCTGCCCGGTGGTGTTCGGCTCCTTCCTCTCCAACACCGACATGCAGTCGGGCTCGCCGAGCTTCGGCACGCCGGAGTCCGCGGTCGGCCTCCTCTGCACCGGTCAGATCGCGCGCCACTACGGGCTGCCGTTCCGCGGCGGCGGCGCGCTCACCTCGTCCCAGGTCGTGGACGCGCAGGCGGGCTACGAGTCGATGATGTCGCTCTGGCCCACCTTCCTCGCCGGCACGAACTTCGTCATGCACTCGGCCGGGTGGCTCGAGTCGGCGCTCGTCTCCTGCTACGAGAAGTTCGTCGTCGACGTCGAGCAACTCCGGATGCTGCAGGCGGCGTTCGAGCCGCTGACGATCGACGAGGAGACGCTCGCGTACTCGGCGCACCAGGAGGTCGGCCAGGGCGGGCACTTCCTCGGCGCGGCACACACGCTCGAGCGCTTCCGCGAGTGCTTCTACCGGCCGCTCGTCTCCTCCACCGAGAACTACGAGCGCTGGAACCGCAACGGCGGCCACGACGCCGCCGCCCGCGCGTCCGAGATCTGGAAGAAGACGCTCGAGGAGTACGAAAAGCCGCCGCTGGAGCCCGACCTCGAGGCCGAGCTGAAGGCGTTCGTCGACCGGCGCCGGACCGAGCTGGGGGACTGAGATGGCCACCGTGCGCGACGTGATGTCGACGACCCTGCTGACCGTCGAGGCGACCGAGCCCCTGACGGAGGCCGCCGCCCAGATGCACGAGCGGGGCGTCGGCGCCGCGCTCGTCCTCAACGGCGAGCTCCTCTCGGGGATCCTCACCGAGCGCGACGTCCTCCGCGCCGTCGCGACCGGCGGGGTCGAGGGCACGAAGGTCGGCGCGTGGATGACACACGACCCCGAGACGGTCGGGCCGGGCGACCCGCCCGGCGAGGCGGCGACGGTGATGCTCCGCGGCGGCTTCCGGCACCTGCCCGTGCTCGAGGACGGGACGCCCGTCGGGATCGTCTCGATCCGCGACCTGATGCGTGTCGCGGCCGACCTCTGATGTTCATCGCCGGCGAGTGGACGACCGCCGAAGCCGGCGAGACCTTCGAGGCCGAGTCGCCCGCCACCGGCGAGACGATCGCAACCGTCCAGCGGGGCGGCCGCGAGGACGCGCAGCGCGCGATCGCCGCGGCGAACCGCGCCGCCGAGGGCTGGGCCGGCGCGGGCGCGTTCGAGCGCGCGGCCGCGATGCACCGCGTCGCCGACGAGGTCGACCGGCGCCGCGAGCACCTCGAGCACACGCTGACGCTCGACCAGGGCAAGCCGCTCTCCGAGTCGCGAGACGAGGTGGAGGAGCTCGTCCAGTACTGGCGCAACGCGGCCGAGGACGCGAAGCGCCTCGAGGGACGGATCCCCAACTCGATCTCCGGCGACAAGCGCATCCTCCTCCTGCGCAGGCCGCGCGGTGTCGTGGGCGTGATCACACCCTGGAACTGGCCGTACACGATGCCCGCGGAGCTGATCGCGCCCGCGCTCGCCTGCGGGAACGCCGTGGTCTGGACTCCGGCGTCCACCACCGCCGTCGCCGGGATCGCGCTGGCCGAGTGCGTCGCCGAGGCCGACCTGCCGCCGGGCGTCTTCAATCTCGTGACGGGGCCGGGCTCGGTGGTGGGCGACGAGATCGCGCGCAACCCGGGAACGCACGGCGTCGGGTTCATCGGCTCGACCGAGACCGGACGGCGTGTGGCCGAGGCCGCCGCCGGCAAGGCGGCGGTGCTCGAGCTCGGCGGCAACGGCCCCGTCGTCGTCCTCGATGACGCGGACCTCGACCTCGCCGCCGAGGCGGCCGTCGCGGCATGCTTCCTCTGCGCGGGGCAGAGCTGCACGGCCGGCGAGCGCCTCCTCGTACACCGCGGCGTGCGCGAGGAGTTCGTGGCGAAGCTCGCGCGGCTCGTCGTCGAGCGCGTCCTGCTCGGCGACCCGTTCGTCGAGACGACCACGATGGGCCCGCTCAACAACGAGGGCGTGGCGGCGAAGATGGACGAGCACGTCGCCGACGCGCTCGAGCGCGGCGCGCAGGCGGTGCATGGCGGCGAGCGGGCCTCCGGCTTCCCCACCGACCTCTACTGGCAGCCGACCATCCTCGACGGCGTTCCACCGGACGCGCTCGTCGCGACCGAGGAGACGTTCGGCCCGGTCGCCCCCGTCGTCGCGATCGACTCCCTCGAGCATGCGATCGAGCTCGCGAACGCGTCGCCGTACGGTCTTCTGTCGGCGATCTTCACCCGCGACCTCGCCAGGGGGCTGCGCTACGCCGACGCGGTGCGCACCGGCTGGGTCAACGTCAACGAGTCGTCCAACTACTGGGAGACGCACCTCCCGTTCGGCGGGCGCTCCGGCAGCGCGAGCGGCATCGGCCGCGTGGGCGGCCCGGCGCCGATGGAGGCCTTCACCGAGTTGCAGACGGTGGTGATCGCCTGAGCGGCTGGGACCACGTCATCGTCGGCGGCGGCTCCGCGGGCTGCGCGCTCGCCGCACGGCTGACCGAGGACGCCTCGACGCGCGTGCTCGTGCTCGAGGCCGGCGGTCCCGACCGCATCTGGGATCCCTTCATCCACATGCCCGCCGCGCTCTCGTTCCCGATCGGGAACCCGCGCTACGACTGGATGTACCGCTCCGAGCCGGAGCCGTTCATGCACGGCCGGCGGATCTACCACGCGCGCGGCAAGGTGCTCGGCGGATCGAGCTCGATCAACGGGATGATCTTCCAGCGCGGCAACCCGCTCGACTACGAGCGCTGGGGGCTCGAGGACTGGGACTACGCCCATTGCCTGCCGTACTTCAAGAAGATGGAGACCTGCCTCGCCGGCGCGGACGAGTGGCGCGGCGGCGACGGCCCGATCGTGCTCGAGCGCGGGCCGGCCTCCTCTCCCCTCTTCGCCGCGTTCTTCGAGGCGGTGCAGCAAGCCGGCTACGCCCTGACCGCGGACGTCAACGGCTACCGGCAGGAGGGCTTCGCCGCCTTCGATCGCACCATCCGCCGCGGCCGGCGCATGAGCGCGGCGCGGGCCTACCTGCACCCGGCGCTGAGCCGTCCGAACCTTGAGGTTCGCTGCCGCCGGTTCGTGACACGGATCGTGTTCGAGGGCACACGCGCCGTGGGCGTCGAGCTCGGCGACGGCGAGGTCGTGCGCGCCGGCGAGGTGATCCTCTGCGGGGGGGCGATCAACTCGCCCCAGCTCCTCCAGCTCTCGGGCGTCGGTGCTGCACATGAGTTGGAGGCAATCGATATATCAGTCGTGCACGACCTGCCCGCGGTCGGCGAGAACCTGCAGGACCACCTCGAGGTCTACGTCCAGCACGCGGCCCGCGAGCCCGTCTCGCTGCAGCCTGCGCTGAAGAAGTGGCGGCGGCCCGAGATCGGCGCCCGCTGGCTCTTCCTGCGCAGCGGCCCCGGAGCGTCGAACCACTTCGAGGCCGGCGGCTTCGTCCGCTCGAACGACGAGGTCCCCTATCCGAACCTCATGTTCCACTTCCTGCCGCTCGCGATCCGCTACGACGGCTCGGCGCCTGCCGCGAAGCACGGCTACCAGGTGCACGTCGGACCGATGTACTCCGACGTGCGCGGCACGCTGAAGATCACGAGCGCCGACCCGGGCACGCACCCCGCGCTCCGCTTCAACTACCTCTCGACCCAGAGCGACCGGCGCGAGTGGGTGGAGGCGATCCACGTCGCCCGCTCCATCCTCGAGCAGCCGGCCTTCGAGCCCTACGACGGCGGCGAGAGCTCCCCCGGGCATGCCGTGGAGACCGACGAGCAGATCCTCGACTGGGTCGCGCGGGACGCCGAGACCGCGCTCCATCCCTCCTGCACCTGCGCAATGGGCACGGTCGTCGACCCGGCGACGATGCGCGTCTACGGCCTGGAGGGGATCCGGGTCGTCGACGCCTCGGTCTTTCCCTTCGTCCCCAACGGGAACATCTACGCGCCCGTGATGATGGTGGCCGAGAGGGCGGCCGACCTGATTCGCGGGAACACGCCGCTCGAGCCCCTGCACGCCGACTTCTACCGCCATGCTCAACCAGCTCCGTCTCGCTGAGCTCCTGACCGCGATCGGCGAGCGGACGCCGGCGCCGGCGAGCGGCGCGGCGACAGCGGTGACGGCTGCGCTCGCGGCCGCCCTCGCCGAGCTGGCTGCCCGCTACGCCGGCGACGAGGCCGGCGCCGGGCGCGCCCACGAGCTCGCGGCCGAGCTCGTCCGGCTCGGGGACGACGACGCGGCGGCGTACTCCGCGTTCATGGCCGACCGGAACGAGGAGACGCGCGCCGAGATCGTCCGCGTCCCGGAGGAGATCGCCCGCCTCGCCGACGAGGCCGTCGCAGTCGCGGAGCGCGCGGCCGGCAAGCTCGGCAGGAGCGTGGCCGGCGACGCGCGGGCCGCCGCCGAGCTCGGACGAGCCGCGGCCGGCGTCGCTCGCGGCCTCGCGGAGCTCAATCGCGCGGGATCTTGAGCTCCCGCCCGACGTAGAAGCCGGAGACCTCCTCCAGGACGTACGGGGCCATGGCCCGGCGCCGCTCCGACTCCACCTCCGACCGCCGGTAGGCGTCCCGCGACTCGGCCGAGTCCCAGACCGACACGCCGACGACCTCGTTGCCGTCGGGCGAGATGAGCTCGTACGCCCGAATCATCCCGGCGGGGAACTCGCTCGGCCGCCACGAGCGGCTGAACTCCTCGCGCGAGCCCGGCCTCAGCTTCCGGGTCGTGATCCAGACGTACGCGCCGTCGAGCTCCATCGGCGCAGTCTGGCAGCAGAGCCCCGTAAATGCCAAAGCCCGCGAACCGCTTGCGCAGTTCCCGGGCTTTGACGCCGCGTACTCTCTCACATCGAGCAAGGCTCGTCAAGGGAGAACCGTCGATGAGTTTTCGGCGGCGCGGCGGTCGTAGCTGCGACACCCCGACAAGAGGAGGCCAGATGTCCACCGTCGCTTCAAAGCTCAACATCAGCAAGGTCGGCCGCGTCGTCGTGACGATCGCCGACACCGACCGGGCGCTCGACTTCTACACCGGCACGCTCGGCTTCGAGAAGGTCGTCGACGTTCCGATGGGCCCGGACCTGCGCTGGGTCGAGGTCTCGGTCTCGGGATCCGAGACGACGATCGCGCTCGCCCCGCCGCCGCCGGGCAAGGACGCCGGAGGTGCCGAGACCGGAATCATCTTCGACACGAGCGACGTCGACGGAGCGCACGCCGCGCTGAAAGAGGCCGGCGTCGCCGTCGACGAGGAGGTCACCCGTTACGGCGGGCCGGTGCCCCCGATGTTCTGGCTCCGCGACCCCGACGGCAACTCGCTCATCATCGTCGAGCCGACGACCTGATCACGACCTTCGACCTGCGGACGGTCGACTTCCTGGCGCGCCTCCGGCTACGGACGGGGGCGCGCCTCGTCCGCGCGCCGAGCGAGCTGTGGGAGCTGCTCGACCTCTGCGGCCTACGCGAGGTGGTCGGGCAGGCCGAACAGCGGGAAGAGCGCCTTCGTGTCGAGGAAGAACGTCAGCTCGACGATCCGGCCGTCTGACACCTCGGGCACGATGACCGCCCAGGGCTCGTGGCCCCCGTCCGGGGCGGGCTTGTACTGGCCCCATGCCGGCATCCCGTTGACCAGGCCGACCGGCACGAGCTTCGAGCCCTTGCAGCCGATCCCTGGACCAAGCCACCAGGTGAAGATGTCGTCCCGTCCCTGCAGCCAGAGGCTGAACGGCGGCATCGACTGGACGGCATCCTCGTGCAGAAGCTCCGTCAGCCGGTCGATGTCGTAGGCCTCGAAGGCGGAGACGTACCGCTCGAGCAGGGCGCGGGCCTCGTCGTCGAGCTCGGCGGGAGCGGCGAGGTCCGCCGTGGCGAGCGTCGCACGTGCGCGCTGCAACGCACTGTTGACCGAGGCCACGCTCGTCTCGAGCAGCTCCGCCGCCTCGCTCGCCTGCCACTTCAGGACCTCGCAGAGGATCAGCGCGGCCCGCTGCTTCGCCGGCAGGTGCTGGAGCGCGGCGACGAACGCCAGGCGCAGCGTCTCCCGCTGCTCCGCGAGCTCGTCCGGCGTCGGCAGCGGCGTGATCCAGGTCACCTCCGGCAGCTCCGCGAGGTTCTCGAACAGCGGCTCCTGCGCCGGGCCGAGATCCATCGGCCGGGCGCGACGCTCGCGCCCCGCGAGCGCGTCGAAGCAGACGTTCGTCGCGATCCGGTACAGCCAGGACTTGAGCGCCGAGCGGCCCTCGAACCGGTCCAGGGAGCGCCACGCGCGCAGCATCGTCTCCTGCACGGCGTCCTCCGCCTCGAAGGCGGAGCCGAGCATCCGATAGCAGTAGCCGGTCAGCTCGCGCCGGTACTGCTCGAGCTCCCCTGCGACGGCTGACTGAGCGGTCGCCACGACCGGCATCCTAGTCACGCGGCGGTGGCGCGCACACGGTCAGGCGCGCTCGAGAGTCGCGCGCCGCCGGCTCACCGTCTCGGTGGCGCGGATGAGGGCGTAGCCGACCGTGGCGTAGACGACGCCGATCACCGCCTCCGCCCCCACGAGCCCGAGCACGCTGCCCAGCGAGCTGCCGGCCGCGAGCCGCCGGGCGGCGGCGATGCCGTGCGTGAGCGGGACGCCCTCGGACATCTGGCGGAGCACGACGGGCAGGTCGTGGACGGGCACGTTGGCGCCGGACAGGACGAGGAGCCCCCCGAAGAGGATGTTCGAGAGGACGGCCGTCTCGCGCGTGACGAGGCCGACGGCTGCGTTGATCAGCCCGAGCCCCGTGCAGGCGAACGCGCTGACGGCGATGACGAGGACGATCGGGGCGTAGCCCGAGGCGGCGATGTGGGTGCCGACGATCGCGCTGCCCACCACGAGAGCGAACACCGCGACGAAGAAGCCGTTCGTCGCGACGGGGATGGCGCGCCCGAGGAAGAGCGGCAGCCTCCGCGCCGGCGTGATCAGGATGTAGCCGAGCGTCTGCTGGTTCCGCTCGCCGGCGATCGTGTTCGCCATCGCGAACAGGCATGGGATCGCCGCGTACTGCAGGCCGTTCCCGATCACGTAGAAGCTGTCCGACTGGAGTTTCGCCGAGCGGCCGATGTAGACGAAGAGCAGGATCTGGAAGATCGGCGCGACGAGGAAGGAGGGAATGTAGACCCAAGGGTTGAGCCAGCTGAAGAGCGCGCGGTAGCTGATCAGGCCGCCGACGAAGAAGACGCGGACGGACGTCACGTGAGGGAGAGGGTTCCCTTCGCACGCGCCGCGTGGAGCGCGCGATGGACGAGCAGGATTCCGAGCGCGACGTAGGCCGCACCGACGCCGAGCGCCATCCCGATGTCGCCGTAGGACGGCCCGGCGAGGGCCGCTCCCCGGATCGCGCGGATCCCCCAGGTCGGCGCCAGGACCCAGGAGATCGGCCGCACCCAGGCCGGCAGGAGCGAGAGCGGGACGAGGAACCCCGCAATCAGCCAGACGGGGTATTCGAGCATGTTCCCGAGCGCCCAGGCCTGCCGGAAACGGACGAAGGCGACCGCGAGGACGAAGCCGAGCGCCCCGATCGAGGCGACGGTCGCGGGCACCGCGAGCACGAAGGCGAGGGGATCGGTGACCTGCAGCGGAATGCCGAAGGCGACCCAGCCCCACAGCAGCGTCGCGACCATGCTGTAGATGCCGATCGTCGCCATGGCGATCGTGAGCGGCAGGAGGACGAGCGCAAAGTGGACGGGCGCCGCGACCTCCAGCTCGAGCGTCCCGTGCCAGCGCTCCTGCGAGAGCGCGTTCCCGGCCGGCGTGCTCGTGTTCGACCAGACCCCCATCACGGCGGCGCCGAGCGACGCGTAGAGCAGCGGCTTCGAGCTCGCTCCCGCGCGAAACATGAAGAAGGCGATGGTGGCGAAGAACAGCGGATAGATCACGCCGAGCCAGCTGTTGAACGAGGAGCGCATCAGCATCTTCATGCGGAAGAGCCACCCGTACGCGAGGACGCGGACGATCCTCATTCGTCCACCAGCGCGACATAGGCGTCCTCGAGCGTCGGCTCGCGCGACGAGACCCGCCCGACCTCGGAGTCGACGAGGTGGCCGAGGATCGCGTGCACGAGCTCGCGGCCGGGCAGGGTCTGCACGACGAGCACCTGCTTCTGGTCGCGCGCCTCGAGGCCGACGGTCGAGACGCCCTCGAGCGCGCGCACCCGCTCGACGACGGCGTCCTCGATCCCGTAGACCTCGACCTCGACGACCGTGCCCTCCCCGACGCCGGCCTTGAGCGCCTGCGGCGTCCCCTCGGCGACGATCCGGCCCTGCGCGATCACGGCGATCCGGTCGCAGAGCGCGTCCGCCTCGAACATGTAATGCGTCGTGAGGAGGACCGTCTTGCCCGCGTCGGTGAGCGCAGCGATCGTGGCCCGCAGCTCGCGCGCGCCGACGGGGTCGACGCCGATCGTCGGCTCGTCGAGGAAGACGACCTCCGGGTCGTGTAGCAGGCCGCGCGCGATATGGAGGCGCTGGCGCATGCCGCGGGAGTACCCCTCCACCTTCTCGCGCTCGCGGCCGGCGAGCCCCACGAGGTCGAGCAGCTCCTGGATCCGCAGCTTCTGCGCGCGCGGCTCGACGCCGTACAGTTCGGCGAAGTAGCGGAGGTTGTCGAGCCCCGAGAGGCGCTCGTACAGGCCGCGATCGCCGCCGAAGACGTAGCCGATCCGCTTCCGCACCTCCCGCGCGTCGTGCGCGACGTCGAAGCCGAGCACCCGAGCCGCCCCGGAGGAGGGCAGCAGGAGGGTGATGAGCATCTTGATCGTCGTCGTCTTGCCGGCGCCGTTCGGCCCCAGCAGCCCGAACAGCTCGCCCTTGGCGATCTCGAACGAGACGCCGCGCACCGCCTCGACCTCGACGATGCGGCGACGCAGGATCCCCGTGCTCGCGCGATAGGTCCGCGCGAGCTCCTCGACCTCCACCACGGCCACGCTGCGAGGATACGTGCCGCCCCGAGGAGCGGCACGTATCGCTCGGATCTACTAGGCCTGGCCCGCAGGCGAGGTCGCCGGGGTTGCAGGCGCGTCGAAGCCGGCCTCGATCCGCTCGAGTTCCGCCTCGTCGCCCTGCCGGACCGGGCCCTTGAACCACTTGCGGCCGGAGAGGACATACCAGCCGCCGAAGAGCGCAAACGCCGCGAAGACCGGCAGCGGCGTGTAGTTGAGAAGGTTCCAGTCGAAGTTCGACTTGAACGGGATGCCGCCCTGGAAGGACGGGAGCATGAACACGATGCAGATGAAGACGATCCAGAGGATCGCGATCCAGTCCACCACCTTGTAGTACTTGCCGAGGTGCCAGGCGCCGCGCTCGAACTTGTCGCCGGCTCGCAGCCGGAGGATGATCGGCAGCACGAAGGCGATGTAGAGGCCGATCACGGCGACCGCCGTCGAGGCGTAATAGCCGACGAAGCCCCACCAGAGCGCCGGTAGAGGGGTCAGGAACGCCAGCGCGCAGATCGCCCACACGGTGTAGACCGGGATGCGGTCCCGCTTCGACACCCTGCGCCAGAATTGATGGCCGGGGACGGCGCGGTCGCGTGAGAACGCGAACATCATCCTCGAGGCGGACGTCGTCGACGCGATCGTGCAGAAGCATTGCGCTACGACGGCGACGAAGATCAGGAACTCCGCCCATTTGGTTCCCATCGAGTCCTGCCAGATGTGCTGGACGATGAACGGTGACACGTCCGACGGCCCCTTGGCGGGAATCACGAACGTGACGGCCACGAGCAGCATGAACCCGAAGACCACCGAGACGACGACCGACATCACCATGCCCCACGCTGCCCCGAGAGAGGCGTTCCGGGTCTCCTCGCTCATGTGCGCCGACGCGTCGTAGCCCGTGATCGTGTACTGCGCGAGAAGCAGCCCGGTGAGGAACACGTAGACGTAGATGAAACCGTGTGTTGTCGTCCCGCCCAGACCGGTGTTGTTGATGGTCTGACCGAAGACGTAGCTGAACGACTGGTGATGGTCCGGGACGATGATCATGATCGCGACGAGCACGACCACGCCGATCATGTGCCACCAGGCCGAGAACGCGTTGAGCACGGCCGTGATCGAGACCTTGAACATGTTGATCAGGCCGGCGCCGAGCACGATCATCCCGTAGAGGAAGTAGATCCAGCCGAATGAGTTCGGGTAGCTCCACCACAGGTTGAACAGCGAGGTCATGAAGATGGCGCAACCGAAGCCGATCGCGGCGGTCACCGCGATCTGGCCGATCAGGTTGAACCAGCCGGTGAACCAGCCCCACCCGGGGCTGCCGAGCTTCGACGACCAGTAATAGAGACCACCCGCCGTCGGATACGTCGAGGCGATCTCGCCGAGAGCGAGCGCCACGAAGGTGCAGAACAGGCCGACGATCAGCCAGCCCCACGTGATCGCCACCGGGCCGCCCTGGCTGTACCCGATGTAGTACGAGGTCAGGCAGCCGGCGAGGATCGAGATGATCGTGAACGAGATCGCGAAGTTCTGAAAGCCCCCCATCGAACGGAACAGCTCCTGGGCGTAGCCGAGCCGGTGCAGCTGCGCGGTGTCGTCGATAGGCGCGGCGGCACCAGGTGCGTCGGAACTCACTTGATCGCCCTCCCTTGTTGGACCTGGTCCAGGCGAAGCTAACGGGATGTGCCGGACGTTGCAACCCATTCTCCCGGTGTAGTGTCGGCGGCGATGCCGACGCTCGAGGAGTTGCGGGAGGACGTCGCCGCGGGGACGGTCGACACCGTCATCGCGTGCTTCACCGACATGCAGGGCCGGCTCATGGGGAAGCGGCTCGACGCGGAGTTCTTCCTCGCCGAGAACGACGCCGGCCACCCGGCCGAGGGCTGCAACTACCTGCTCGCGCTCGAGATGGAGATGGACCCGGTGCAGGGGTACGCGATCGCGAGTTGGGAGCGCGGCTACGGCGACTTCGGCCTACGGCCCGACCTCTCGACGCTGCGCCGCATCCCGTGGCACGAAGCGACGGTGATGGTGCAGTGCGACGTCGAGTGGCACGACGGGTCGCCGGTCGCGCCGTCGCCCCGCCAGGTGCTCAGGGCGCAGGTGGAGAAGGCGAACGCGCTCGGCTTCGAGCCGATGTTCGGCTCGGAGCTCGAGTTCTTTCTCTTCCGCGAGAGCTACGCCGATGCGCACGCGAAGCACTACCACGACCTCACGCCGTCGGTGCCGTACATCCTCGACTACCACGTCCTCGCCGCGAGCTTCGACGAGCCGTTCCTGCGCGAGGTGCGCACCTCCATGAAGGCGGCCGGGATGGTCGTCGAGTCCTCGAAGGGCGAGGCCTGGGCCGGGCAGCACGAGATCAACTTCAGGTTCGCGGACGCGCTGCGCGCGGCCGACGACCACGCCGTCTACAAGAACGGGATCAAGGAGATCGCGTTCCAGCGCGGCTGCTCGGTGACCTTCATGGCGAAGCCGCACCACGAGTGGGTCGGCTCCTCGTGCCACATCCACTCCTCGCTCTGGCGCGACGGAGAGAACGCGTTCGCCGGCGAGTCGGAGCTCTTCCGACACTACCTCGCGGGCCAGATCGCCTGCATGGCCGACCTCGCGATCTTCGTCGCGCCCACAATCAACTCGTACAAGCGCTTCTCGGCGGGAAGCTGGGCGCCGACCACGCTCGCATGGGGCTACGACAACCGCACGTGCGGCTTCCGCGTCGTCGGCCACGGGTCGGCGTGCCGGCCGGAGACGAGGATTCCCGGCGCCGACGCCAACCCGTACCTCGCCTTCGCCGCGCTGCTCGCGGCGGGCCTGCACGGGATCGAGCACGAGCTCGAGCTGGGGGCGGCGCTCGAGGGCAACGCGTACGTCTCCGACGCCGAGCGCTTCCCGCACGCGCTGCGCGAGGCGATCGCGCGGCTCGAGTCGAGCACCGTCGCCCGCGACCTGCTCGGCGACGACGTGATCGACCACTACCTCAACTACGCGCGCACCGAGCAGGAGCTCTATGACAAGACCGTGACCGGCTACGAGCGCGAGCGCATGTTCGAACGCGGATGACGAAGCCGCTCATCGGCATCACGACGTACGTCGAGCCCGCCTCGTGGGGGCACTGGCACGTGGAGGCCGCGCTCGTCCCCTACGACTACGTGCGCGCGGTCGAACGGGCCGGCGGTCGCGCGTTGCTCGTCCCGCCCGACGACGGCGGAATCGAGGAGGTGCTCGACGCGCTGGACGGGCTGATCTTCTCGGGCGGCAACGACCTGACGCCCGACTCGTACGGCGCCGAGCCGGATCCGGCGACGAACGGCACGAACCCGGCCCGCGACAGCGGCGAGCTCGCGCTGCTCACGGCGGCGCTCGAGCGCGACCTGCCGGTGCTCGCGATCTGCCGCGGCGCCGAGGTGCTGAACGTCGCGCGCGGCGGCGACCTCGTTCAGCACCTGCCCGACGTGGTGGGGCACGAGGAGCACCGCAAGGTGGTCGGCGAGTTCTCGGAGCACGCGGTGCGGGTCGATCCGGCGTCGCGCCTCGAGAAGGTGAGAGGACCGGTCAAGTCGCATCACCACCAGGGCCTCGGGCGGATCGGCGAGGGCCTGCGCGAGGTGGCGTGGGCGGAGGACGGGATCGTCGAAGCCGTCGAGGATCCCGGGAAGCCGTTCCTCGTCGGCGTGCTGTGGCATCCGGAGGCGGGCGAGGACCGGCGCCTGTTCGAGCAGCTCGTCGAGGCGGCACGCAAGTGACCTCCATCCTCAACCCGGCGACCGAGGAGACGATCGCCGAGGTCGAGGCAGCCGGGGCCGAGCAGGCCGACGAGGCCGTCGCCCGCGCGAAAGAGGCCTTCCCGGCCTGGCGCGCGGTCGCACCCGCGGACCGCGGGCGGTTGCTGAGGCGGCTTGCCACGCTCGTCGAGGAGCACGGCGAGGAGCTCGCGCGCCTCGAGTCGCGCAACGCCGGCAAGCCGATCCAGGGTGCGCGCGGCGAGATCGGGATGGTGGCGCAGGTCTTCCACTACTACGCCGGGGCGGTCGACAAGCACCTCGGCGAGACGATCCCCGTCGCCGGCGGAGTCGACCTGACCTTCCGCGAGCCGCTCGGCGTCGTCGGCCTCATCGTGCCGTGGAACTTTCCGCTCAACATCGCCTCCTGGAAGCTCGGGCCGGCGCTCGCGTGCGGCAACACCGTCGTCCTCAAGCCCGCGGAGCTGACCCCGCTGACCGCGCTCCGGCTCGGCGAGCTCGCGCTCGAGGCCGGCATGCCCGAGGGCGTCGTCAACGTCCTCCCGGGCAAGGGCTCGGTCGTCGGCACGCGGCTCGTCGAGCATCCCGACGTCGCCAAGATCGGCTTCACCGGCTCGACCGAGGTCGGGCAGGAAGTGATGCGCGGCGCGGCCGGCACGATCAAGCGAGTCACGCTCGAGCTCGGCGGCAAGTCGGCGAACGTCGTCTTCGCCGACGCCGACCTCGAGCGGGCGGCGGCCGCCGCGCCGTACGCCGTGTTCGACAACGCCGGCCAGGACTGCTGCGCGCGCTCGCGGATCCTCGTCGAGGCGAGCGTCTACGACCGCTTCGCGGAGCTACTCGTCGAGGCGACGCGCGGCGTCGTCGTCGGCGACCCCGATGACGACGCGACCGAGATGGGGCCGCTCATCTCGGCAGCGCACCGGGAGACGGTCGCGAGCTTCGTCGACGGCGATCCGTTCTTCCGCGGCGACGCGCCCGACGGCAAGGGCTTCTGGTACCCGGCCACGCTCGTCGAGGCGCGGCCCGCGGACCGGATCGCGCGCGAGGAGGTCTTCGGGCCGGTCGCCGCGCTGATCCCGTTCGCCGACGAGGCCGAGGCGATCCGGATCGCGAACGACTCGGAGTACGGCCTCTCCGGCTCGATCTGGACGGAGAACGGCGCCCGCGCGCTGCGCGTCGCCCGCGCGATCGAGACGGGCGTCATCTCGATCAACTCGAACTCGTCGGTGCGCGTCTCGACGCCGTTCGGCGGCTTCAAGCGCAGCGGCTTCGGCCGCGAGCTCGGCATGCACGGCCTCGCCGGCTACAGCGAGGTCAAGAACGTGTTCTACTCGACGGAATGAGCGGGCGGCTCGAGGGCAAGGTCTGCGTGATCACGGGCGCCGGCGGCGGGATGGGCGCCGACGCCGCCGTGCGCTTCGCCGAGGAGGGAGCGCAGGTCGTCGTCGCCGACGTCGACGGCGCCGCGGCCGAGCAGGTCGCGGGCGAGGTCGGCGGCCTGCCCGTCCAGGTGGACGTCGCCGACGAGGCGTCGGTCGAGGCGATGTACGCCGCCGCAGCCGGACGGTTCGGCGGCATCGACGTCCTCTACAACAACGCCGGCATCTCCCCCGCCGACGACGGCTCCATCCTCGAGACCGGCCTCGAGGCGTGGGAGCGCGTGCAAGCGGTCAACACGCGCGGCGTCTACCTCTGCTGCAAGCACGGGATCCCGCACCTGCTGGAGCGAGGCGGCGGCTCGGTGATCAACGTCGCCTCCTTCGTCGCTCTCGTCGGCGCCGCGACCTCGCAGATCTCGTACACGGCGTCGAAGGGCGCCGTCCTCGCGCTGAGCAAGGAGCTCGGCGTGCAGTTCGCGCGGCGGGGAGTCCGCGTGAACGCGCTCTGCCCGGGGCCGGTCGAGACGCCCCTCCTGCTGCGGATCTGGGGCGAGACGCCCGGGGCGGCCGGGCGGCGGCTCGTCCACCTGCCGATGGGGCGGATGGCGCAGCCGCGCGAGATCGTCAACGCCGCGCTGTTCCTCGCGAGCGACGAGTCGAGCTACGTGAACGCCGCGACGTTCGTCGTCGACGGCGGCCTCACCGCCGCGTACGTGACACCTGAGTAGAGCAGCCGCTGTGCAGCCGATTTAAGGAACCCGTAAGGGCTCGCTAATGCTGCGGCAATCCGCGCGGCGGATGCTTCAAACCATTGGAGTCCTCGGGTCGAAAGGAGTACTGATGCGCTCGAAGAGACTGGCCGGTGCCGGGATGGCTGCGGCGGCGCTCGCCGTCGTCCCGGTGGCAGCAGCCGGGATGATGCATCCCCAGCTCGGCGCGCGGCTGTCGGGCATGGGCGAGACCGGCATCGTCAACCTCCAGGCGCACGCGAAGACGCACCAGCTCTGCTGGACGTTCGACCTGCACGTGATGCACGTGCTCGGGGCGACGATCCGCGACGCCCACGGGATGAAGGTGGCCAGCCTCGGCCACATGTACCGTGCAAAGGGCTGCGCGATGGTGCCGACGAAATCCCTCGCCCTGATCGAATCGAAGCCCGGCCACTACTGGGTCTGGGTCGCCACGAAGGGACACCCCGGCGAGCTGCGCGGAAAGCTGTTCGCCGGCATGGCGCACATGTAGATGGACTCGCCGCCCGCCACCGAAGAGCACGCCCCCGAGCCGCGCCGCTACGGCCGCAAGCTGTTCCTGGCCACGGTGGTGGGCGGCGTCTCCTCCCTCTACTGGGGCAAGGCCGCCTGGGATCACGTGACGGGCGTCGTCTCCCCTGTCGCAAGCGCCCTCGCGCCGATCATCCCCACCGGCGGCTGGCGGATCTACACGATCTCGGGCCACCTGCCGGGCTTCGACCCGGCCACCTGGCGGCTGACGGTCGGCGGCCTCGTCGAGAAGCCGACCTCCCTCACCTACGACGAGCTGCGCGCCCTGCCGCGGGTCGAGCAGGTCTCGGACTTCCACTGTGTCACGGGCTGGTCGGTGAACAACGTCCACTGGGCCGGCGTCCGGATGCACGACGTCCTCGCCCAGGCGCGGCCGCACGCCTCCGGTCATGCGCTGCGATTCGTCTCGATGGAGACGCCGTACGTCGACTACCTGACCATGCGCCAGGCGTCGCTCCACGACGTGATGCTGGCCTACGAGATGGACGGCAAGCCGCTCGCGCGCGAGCACGGCGCCCCGGTGCGGCTCGTGATCCCCGAGATGTACGGCTACAAGAACGTGAAGTGGCTGCAGGGCATCGAGGTCGTCCCGCAGCTCGAGACGGGCTACTGGGAAGAGCTCGGCTACGACACCGACGCCTGGGTCGGCCGCTCGAACGGGTACGGCACGTGAAGGCGGGCTACGTGAAGCGCTTCTCCGCGATGGAGCGGCTGCTGCACTGGGTCAACGCCGCCGGCTTCTTCTTCCTCCTCGTGACGGGGCTGATCCTCTACCTGCCGAGCCTGTCGGTGCTCGTCTCGCGCCGGCAGACGGTGCAGGGCATCCACTTCTGGGGCGGCGTCGGCTGGCTCGCCACGCTCGCCGCGGTCCTCGTGCTCGGCGCCCGGCGCCTGCTCGCGACGGCGCGCGAGCTCGACAGCTTCGACCGCGACGACCTGCTCTGGCTCCGCGGCCGCAAGACCCCGCAGGGGAGATTCAACGCGGGGCAGAAGGTCAACGCCGTCCTCACGGCGGCCTTCACCGTCCTGTTCGGGGTGTCCGGCCTCCTGCTCTGGTTCGGGGAGCAGGACACGAGGTTCCGCTTCGCGAGCACGGTGATCCTGCACGACGGCCTGATGTACTTCGCGCTGCTGCTTCTCGTCGGGCACCTCTACCTCGCCCTGATCCATCCCGCGACGCGCCACGCGCTCCGCGGTATGACGCTCGGCGACGTTCGCGTCGAATGGGCGGCGCGGCACCACCCGAAGTGGGAGCCGGAGGGAGTCCGGATCGACGCTCGCACTCGACCTCGCGCGCGGTGGCGCCCACAATTGGCCGATGCAGACCGTTCTCGTCGTCGATGACGAGCCGATCGTCCGCGACGTCGTCGTGCGCTACCTCGAGCGCGACGGCTTCCGGACGCTGACGGCGTCGGACGGGGACATGGCCCGGGCCCTGATCGAGGAGCGTGAGCCGAGCCTCGTCGTGCTCGACGTGATGCTGCCGGGGACGGACGGGCTCGCGCTCTGCCGCTGGATCCGGGGCCGCTCGAGCCTCCCCGTGATCCTGCTCACGGCCCGCGGCGAGGAGGCCGACCGCATCGTCGGGCTCGAGCTCGGCGCCGACGACTACGTGACGAAGCCGTTCTCGCCACGGGAGCTCGCGGCGCGCGTGCGCACGGTCCTGCGGCGCAGCAACGGCGGCGAGCCGCCGCGCGAGACGATCTCCTTCGGCGAGATCGAGCTCGACGGGATCAGCCGCGAGGCGCGGCGGGCGGGCGCCGCCGTCCAGCTCACCGCGAAGGAGTTCGAGCTGCTCTGGTTCCTCGCCTCCCACCCTCGCCACGTCTTCTCCCGCGACCAGCTGATGGCCCGCGTCTGGGGCTACGAGGCCGCGGTCGACACCGGCACCGTGACCGTCCACGTGCGGCGGCTGCGGGAGAAGATCGAGGCCGATCCGGGCCGGCCGCTGCACCTGCACACCGTCTGGGGCGTCGGCTACCGCCTCGACCCATGATCCAGCTCGCTCTCGTCGTGGCCGCCGGCAGCCTCGTCTCGGGGCTCGTCCTCGCGTACTTGCTGCGACGGGCGCCGACGGTCGGGATCCAGCTCGCCGGGCTCGCGCTGATCGCCGTCTGCGTCCCGCTCGCCGCCGTTCTGCTGTCGGGCTGGGTGATGTTCCACATGGGCGCCGACACGAAGATCCTCGCCGTCGCCGCGGGCTCGGCCACCGCAGCCGTGGTCGCGGCGCTCCTGCTCGCGCGCTCGATCGCCGCGTCGCTGCGGCGGGTCGGCGCCGCCTCGCACTCGCTCGCGGCCGGCGAGCTGTCGGCGCGCGCGCCCGCCGGCGGCGCCCGCGAGATCGCGGAGCTCGCCGATTCGTTCAACGCGATGGCCGCGGGCCTCGAGCAGCTCTTCGACGCCCGCCGCGAGCTCGTCGCGTGGGCGAGCCACGACCTCCGCGCCCCGATCGCGTCGCTGCAGGCGATGCTCGAGGCGATCGAGGACGGGCTCGCGTCGGCCGAGGACTACCTGCCGACGCTGAGAGATCAGGTGCGGACGCTCTCGACGCTCGTCGACGACCTGTTCGAGCTCGCGCGGATCGACGCCGGCGTGCTCACGCTCGAGCTGCGGCGCATGCCCGTCGCGCCGCTCGTCGCCTCGGCGCTGCGGATGCTGCGCCCGGAGGCGGAGGCCCGCGGCGTCGCGCTCAGCGCAGACGTCGACGAGCAGCTCGAGGCGCAGCTCGCGCCCGACAAGTTCGAGCGCGTCCTCTTCGACCTCGTGACGAACGCGCTGCGCCACACGCCGTCGGATGGATCGGTGGCGGTGCGGGTCGAGCGGCGAGCCTCCGAGCTGCTGCTCTCCGTGGAGGACAGCGGCGAGGGGCTCTCCGCGGAGGCGCCGACGCGGATGTTCGAGCGCTTCTGGCGCGCCGACCGCGCCCGCAGCGGTAGCGGCGCCGGCCTCGGGCTGGCGATCGCCCGCGGCCTCGTCGAGGCCCACGGCGGCCGGATCTGGGCCGAGAACCGCCCGCAGGGCGGCGCCTGCATCTCCTTCACGCTGCCGGCAGTCGAGGGCTGACGCCGGGCCGGCCGCTACGCGGAAGCGACAGCCTGCTTCGCGGTCAACAGCTCGACCACCTCGGCGCGGGTCGTGACCCCGAGCTTTCGCTCGACGGAGCCGAGATGGCGACGCACCGTCACGGGCGCGACGCCGAGCTCGGTGGCGATCTCGCCCGTGGACGCTGCCCGCAGCAACAGGTCGACGACCTCCCACTCGCGCGTGGTGAGGACCACGCGGCCCTTGCCGTCCAGGACGACCGACCGCCTGCGCTCGCGGGTCCGCAGCTCATCGAGCAGCCGCGACACGAACCTTCGCGGCACGGCCGGCTCACCGCGCAGCGCGCTGCGCACGACGTGCGGAAGCCGGGCAGGGTCGAGGTTGTTGGTCAGGTAGCCGGTCGCGCCGGCGCGCACGGCAGCCATGAACTCCTCCTCGTCCAGCCTGCTCGTCAGGAGAATCACGGCGACCGACGGGACACGCGCGGCGATCTCGTGCGCGACGCGGAGCCCCTGGCCCGACCCGTCGAGACCGAGCAGGCAGACGTCGGGACGCTCGCGCACCGCCGCGTCCACCGCCGATTGCGCGTCGGCGGCCTCGGTGCAACGCGCCTCGGGCTCGAGCGCCAGCCGCAGCCCGACGCGCGTCGGCAGCCGCTCCGCCGCGATCAGCACGTGCGTCCGTTTTCCGGAGGCGGTGGTGCTCACAGCTTCGCAGCCACCAAGTCGACTGACGCTCCGACTACGATTGGCATATGAAAGTTCTCATCGCGGACGATCACCGGCTGATCGTGGAGGGTGTCAAACGCGCGCTCGAGGAGGCGCCGGACTTCGAGGTCGTCGGAGAGTGCAACTCCGGTTCTCAGGTGCTGCCCATGGTGGGCCGCACGAACCCCGACATCGTCCTGCTCGATCTGCGGATGCCGGGCGCCGACGGGCTGGCGTGCCTGAGCCGCATCCGCAAGCAGCACCCGGACGTGAAAGTGGTCGTCCTCTCTGTCTCCACCGACGAGAACGTAATCCAGACGGTGCTCAAGCGCGGAGCGAGCGCCTTCATCGTCAAGAGCATCAACCCGATCGACCTGCCCTCCGCGCTGCGGCAAGCGGTCGACGGCACCGTCTACAGCGCGATCGGCCTGCCCGATCCCGGCGAGAGCGCCGCGCGCGCCGCCGGCCTGACCGAGCGCGAGACCGCGATCCTGGCGGCTCTCGCCCGCGGCCTCTCCAACGAGGCGATCGGCAAGGAGCTGTGGGTGGCGGAACAGACGGTCAAGTTCCACCTCACGAACATCTATCGCAAGCTCGGCGTCTCGAACCGCACCGAAGCCGCCAGGCTCGCATACCAGAACGGGCTCGTCGAGAGCCCGATCGACGACCGCTGACGCGCGCCGGAACCCTGTGACCTCGGAGGGGGCGCGGGGAGTTTCCCGCGCCCCCTCCGGAGCGTTGTTCACCCGGTCACCGGCGGGGTGAAGACGTTGGTCACACCCACGCGCTTGGTGTTGCAGCGCTTGCTGGCGATCGGGCTGAAGATCAGGATCCCGGCCTTCTTCAGCTTCACCGTCCGCGTGACGACGCCCTTGCCGTTGGAGGCCGCAGTGCGGACGTCGAGCTTCGGGCCCTTGATCCGGACATGGACTCCCTGCACCGCCTTGCCGTGCTGAGTCACATGGATGGTCAGCTTCGTCTTGCGACCCACGAACAGCTGCTTCGGGGTGACCTTGCTGACCGCGACGCAGAACACGGGCGGCGTGATCACTCCGACCGTCTGCACGGTCGCACTGGCCTGGTTGTTGCCCGTGTTGGTCTCGGGCCTGCTGCCGGCGACGGTCGCCGTGTTCGTCTGAGCACCGACCGTGCTCGGCGTGGTGACCAGCGTGATCGTCACCGACGCGCCGGAGGCCATCGTCCCGATGCTGCAGTTCAGGATTGCCCCGCCGGTGCAGGAGCCCTGCGTCGCCGTCGCCGAGACGAAGGTGTTGCCCGCCGGCATCGGGTCGGCGATCGTGACACCGGTAGCCGAGCTCGGCCCGTTGTTGGTCACCACGATCGTCCAGGTGATGTTCCCGTCACCGAGGGTCTGCGTTGCCGGCGAGCCGGCCTTCGTGATCGAGAGGTCGACCAGAGCCTGGACACAGGTCGAAGCGCTCGACTGGTCGCTCCCGTCGTTGCTCGTCGTCACGCTGCCCGTGTTGTCGACCACACCACTGGTCGGGCAATCGCCGCCCGTCGCTCCCGTGGTCGGCGACGTGATGTGCACCGTGAACGTCGAGTCGAGCTGGCTCGTCCCCGCCGGCACCGTCACCGGGCCGCAGGTCAGCTTGCCCGCCGCGATCGCGCAGCTGCCGTTCCAGCCGGCGCCCTGCGAGGCGATCGACCAGGACAGGCCGGCATTCGTCGGCAGCGTGTCCGAGAGCGTCACGCCGTGCGCGTCACCACTACCCGTATTGGAGACGGTCAACGTGAACCCGATCGGACTGCCAACGTTCACCTGGGCCGCATCCGCCGTCTTCACGATGTGAATCTCCGGCGCCGCCACACAGGTCGAAGCGGTCGAGTCGTCGGATCCGTCATTCGTGGTCGAGACGTCACCGGTGTTGGTGATCACACCGCTGCCCTCCGGACAGACGCCACCGGTCGCCGCCGTCGTGTCCGAGGTGATGTGCACCGTGAACGTCGAGTCGACCTGGCTCGTCCCCGCCGGCACCGTCACCGGGCCGCAGGTCAGAACACCGGTATCGATCGCGCAGGTGCCATTCCAACCATCACCCTGCTGGTCGATCGACCAGTCCAGACCCGCCTTCACCGGCAGCGTGTCCGTCAAGGTCACGCCGTGCGCGTCACCCAAACCGTCGTTGTAGACGGTCAGCGTGAAGCCGATCGGCTCGCCGGCGTTCACCTGGGCCGCATCCGGGACCTTCGCGATGTGAATGTCGGCCGCGTTGATCACCAGCGCCTCGTCCGTGCAGACGCTGGAAGCACCATCGTTGTTGTTGTCGCCGGAGTAGAAGGCACGGAAGTAATAGGTGCCCGCCGTGTTGATCGGCCCCGTCGAATCGGAGTCCGGCACGCTGCCGTCGGTCACCGTCTTGCTGCCCAGGCTCGTGCCGCCCGGCGTCGCATAGGTACCGGCGTTACACGCCGACAGGCTCGAATAGAACGCGTACTCGACGGTGCCACCAGCATCCGAAGTCGCACCACTGAGCGTGGCGGAATCGTTGACGGAGTCACCGACGTTCCCAGTCGACTGGGACAACAGGGTCGAGATCCCCGGCGTGTTCGGGCTGACCACCAGCGCCTCGTCCGCGCAAGCCGAGGAGACCGGGCCGGTGTTGTTCGGGTCGCCGGAGTAGAAGGCACGGAAGTAGTAGGTGCCCGCCGCGTTCAGCGCCCCGGTCGAATCAGAGTCCGGCACGACCCCGCCGGCAACCGTCTTGCTGCCCAAGCTCGTGCCACCCGGCGCCGCATACGTACCCGCGTTACACCCGGACAGGCTCGAATAGAACGCGTACTTGACCGTCCCAGCAGCATCACTGGTCGCACCCGACAAGGTCGACGAGTCATGCACCGAGGTGCCAATCGCCACCGGCCCCAGATCCGACAACAGCGTCGAGATCGACGGCGTCGCGAGAATCAGGAAGCACTCGGTGTCGCTGTTGGTGTGCGAGCCGGCCAGGAAGTGGTGGTCGTTGGCGCCCGGCGTGAACTCCGCGCGCCAGCAGTACGTCCCTGGGGCGTTGTCATTCGGCGTCGTCAAGCCTGTCACAGCGTCCGAGGAGGCCTTGCCGGCGTTGTCCAGCGCCGCGGCAGAGCCGATCTGCGTGCCGTTCGCATGGCAGTCGCCGCTGTTCGCGGTGACCTCGGCGGGCGAGCAGAGGAAGAACTTGACCGTGCCCACACCCACGTTCGTGCCGTCGCTGACGGTCACGTCATCGTGCTGCGACGTGCCTGGCAGCACCGACCCGCCCGGATTCGCCGTCGTAGTGATCGGCGGCGGGACACAGGTCGAGTCCGGCGCGACGTTCAAGGGCGCCATGTAGCCCTTCAGGTTGCCGTTCTTCGTCTGGCCGGTGATCGAGCGCAGGTACACGCTCGCCGCCGACGGTCCGGGGCAGCTCGGCGCGATACCGGTCAGCGCCGTCACGTCGAGAGCCACCTCGAAGAAGCCGCCCGCAGGCTGCGACGTGTTGTTCAACGGATCGGTGAACGACGCGGTGTTGATCGCCATGGTGACGCTCGAGTTCGAGCTGGTGCAGGTCTGCCCGTAGTCCGACTGCGTGGTGTACGAGCAGGCACCGTCGAACCCCGGCGCGGAAGCTCCTTGGGATGAGATGTAGAAGACGGAGCCGCCGCTGCCGCGGATCGGCTGCGGAGAGCCGTCGGCGCCGACATTGCTGCCGGCGTTCGTGACCTCGATCGCATATCCCTGCGTACCGGTCGTATCGGTCCGCTCCCAGGCCACGAACACGAAGAAGTGACCGTTGACCACGCGGCTCGTCGCATACGCCTGGGCGAAGTCCGTCTTGTTCGGCGTGCTGCCGGTGGAGGTCCAGCCGCTGGGGTCGGAATCGTCCTTGTGGGAGGTGCTGTAGGTGCCGCCCTGGGTGGTCGCCTGCACGCCGATGTTCGGCGTGTTCCAGTCGTCCGCCTGCGTCAGGCACGTGTGCTGTGCCATGTCGCCGTCGATCTCGAAGTTGCCCGGGGTCGGACACGGCGGGTTCGCCGCCCCCGACGAAGCGATGAACAAAATGCCAAACGCGGCGGCGGCGACGAGTGTCGCCCCTACCATCCAAAACTGACGGCCCCTGCCGCCGCGGTAGCTCTTCAGTGTGCTCATCTCTTGCTTGCTCCTCCCACTCGCTGATGGGCAGGAGCACGACGCTCCTAGCCCAGCCTTTGGACCTCCAATAGGGAGTGAAGTTCTTGGCGGCTCCTGGCGAGCCCTCCGAGGGGCTAGTCGCTACCCCCCGTCGGCCCAGACACGTTCAGAGAGCCTGAACGGGGGCCGCCTGGAGGGGGTGCGGGAGGTTTGTCTCCCGCACCCCCTCGGCGATCTCGCTCAGCCGGTTACCGGCGGCGTGAAGACGCCGGTGATGCCCACGCGCTTCGTGTTGCAGCGCTTGCTCGCGATCGGGCTGAAGATCGCGATGCCTGACTTCTTCAGCTTGACCCGAGTGGTGATGACGCCGTTGGCGTTGGACGCCGCGGTGCGCATGTTCAGCTTCGGGCCCTTGATCAGGACACGGATGCCCTTGACCGCCTTGCCGTGCTGGGTCACGTGGATCGTCAGCTTCGTCTTGCGACCCACGAACAGCTGGCTCGGGGTCACCTTGCTGACCGCGACGCAGAACACCGGCGGCGGGGTGAAGCCGTTGACGACGACGGACGCGGTCGCGGTGTTGTTCGCCGTGTTCGTCTCCTGCTCGTTGCCGACCACCGTCACCGTGTTGCTCACGGTTCCCTCGACGGTGGGCGTCGTGACCAGGGCGATCGTCACCGTCTCTCCGGCGGCCATCGTGCCGAGGCTGCAGCTGATGATCGCGCCGCCGGTGCACGACCCCTTCGACGGGCTCACCGAGACAAACGTCGTGCCGGCCGGCAGCGGGTCGGCGATCTTGACGCCGGTTGCCGTGTCCGGCCCGTTGTTGGTCACCACCATCGTCCAGGTGATGTCGCCCTTCCCGATGGTGATCGGATTCGGCGAGCCGACCTTCGTCACCGCGAGGTCGATCAGCGGTGCGATCACGAGCTTCTCGTCGGTGCACGTGCTGAGCGCCGGCTGGTTGTTCGTGTCGCCGGAGTAGCTCGCCTGCCAGTAGTAGGTGCCCGGCGTGTTGAAGGTGACGTCGTTCGAGTTCGGCACCGAGCCGTTCGTCACGGTCACCGTGCCGCCGTCGGCGACCTTGGTCGTGCAGGAGCTGTCGCTGTAGACGGAGTAGGTGACGGTGCCGCCGGCGTGACCGGTCGCACCGCTGAGCTTCGCCGAGTCGTGCACCTTGTCGCCGTGCGAGCCGGCCGACTCGGAGAGCGTCGTGGCGATCGTCGGCGAGGCCTGCCCGATCGACAGCACCTCGTTCTCGACGCCTTCGTCGCCACCGCATTCCGAGACGGCGTTGTTGTTGTCGTCAGCCGGCAGCGAGACGCCCCAGTAGTAGGTGCCCGCCGACAGCGCCGACGCGTCACCGGTGAAGGTGGCCGAGCCGTCGCTGATCGTTGCCGACCCCGCCACGCTCGTGGCGTCAGCCGGATCGCAGCTGGGATCGCTGTAGAGCGTGAACGCGGCGTCGCGGCCGTCCAGCTGGAAGCCGTCGGTGAAGGTCGCCGTGTCGGAGACCGACGAAGCGTCCGAGCCGACTCCGGCCGCGGACGGATCCGCGACCGTGGTCACCTGCGGGGACGCCTTCTCGATCGAGAGCACCTCGTTCTCGACGCCCTCATCGCCACCGCACTCGGACACCGCGTTGTTGCTGGCGTCGGCCGCCAGCGAGACACCCCAGTAATAGGTGCCCGCGGGCAGGGCGGAGGCGTCGCCGGTGAAGGTGGCCGAGCCGCCGCTGATCGTGGCCGTACCCGTCACGCTCGTGGCATCCGCCGGGTTGCAGAACTGGTCGCCGTACAGCGTGAACGTGGCATCCCTGCCGTCCAGCTGGAAGCCGTCGGTGAAGGTCGCCGTGTCGGAGACCGACGAAGCATCCGGGCCGGCGACGGCCGAGGACGGATCCGCGACCGTGGTCACCTGCGGGGACGCCTTCTCGATCGAGAGCACCTCGTTCTCGACGCCCTGGTCGCCACCGCACTCGGAGACCGCGTCGTTGTTCGCGTCCGCGGGCAGCGAGACACCCCAGTAATAGGTGCCGACTGCCAGACCGGACGCGTCCCCGGCGAAGGTGGCCGAGCCGCCGCTGATCGTGGCCGTACCGGTCACGGTCGTGGCGTCCGCCGGATCACAGGAGGAATCGCTGTACAGCGTGAACGTGGCGTCCCTACCGTCCAGCTGGAAGCCGTCGGTGAAGGTCGCCGTGTCCGAGACGCTCGTCAGGTCCGCCGAGCCGATCACGGCCGAGGCCGGATCGGCCGTCGTCGTGACGTTCGGCGACGCGGGGTTGACCACGATCTCCTCGTTGTCGCCGCCGCAGGCCGAAGCCGCGTTGTTCTGGTCATCGCCCGGATAGGTGGCGCCCCAGTAGTAGGTGCCGGTCTGGGTCGGGGTGAACGACGCCCCGGCGAACGTCGCGACGCCGCCGCTGAGCGTCGCCGAGCCGGTCACCGCGGTGGCGTCCTGACAATCCGGGTCGCTGTAGAGGGTGAAGGTCACGTCGCCGGTCGGGTTGTTCCCGTTGGTCAACGTGGCGGTGTCGCCGACGGTCTGCGTGTCGCCGACCGTCATCGAGTTGACGCTGGTCTGCGTCGCGATGTCAGGCGTAGGGCAGTTCGTGACCTGGACCGGCGCAGGAGCGATGAAGTCCTTGAGCTCCGCGTCGATCGACGAGCCGGAGGAGCGGCTCTTGACGAACATGTTCCCGAACGCCTTGCACGTGTCGGGTGTGAAGAGCCCCGGAATCGCGGAGAGGTCGATCTTGGCCTCGCCGAACGAACCCGCGTCGAGCTGGCCGCCGGCGAGGACCTCGTCGATCGTGTCCGCGTTGACGCCAGCTTCGGCCGGCGGAGTGCTGTTCGGGTTGAGATCGATCCGGTTGCCCCAGCACGGGAGCTTCTGGCCGCTGGCCTCGCAGTCGCCGTTCACGTGGCCGTTGCCCGTGGTGAGCCAGGTGAGGAGTCCGAGGTCGGGCGTGCCGCTGCCACCGAAGTCGTACGTGATCAGGATGTCGCCCTCGGTGCGATTGATCGTGAGGTCGCCGGGCGCGGTGAAGTCGCCCGAGCTCGCATTCTGGTCGAGCTCGAAGTCGATGTTCGCGCTGCCGTTCGGGTTCGGCTGCCGCTCCCAGGCGAGGTAGAGGAAGACCTCGTTCGAGATCGTCTCGCTGGCCACGTAGGCCCGGGTGAGATCGTTCTTGTTGGGAGGAACGGACCCCGCCGCGATGGTCACGTTCGGATCGTCCTCCTTCGAGCCGCCCGTGAACGAGTTGTCACTCGTGCCCGACGGCACGTCC
>DASXDE010000013.1:0-39642 GCA_036490825.1 Gaiellaceae bacterium | reverse complement strand
GTCCGCCTCGGCGAGCACCGACCGCGCCTTGCCGAGAGCGTGCGCGACCGGATCGTCCTCCGTCTCCTCGTACCGGGGCGCGACGACGTCGAAGGGGATGCGCAGCTGCTCGAGGATCTCGCGCCGCCGCGGCGAGGTCGAGGCTAGGAGGAGCGGGGCCGCAGGCGTGCCAGCCATAGCTCCTCGGCGGGCCACTTCCGCGCCCACTCCGCGGACGGCTCCTTGTAGAACTCGTGCGTGGCCGCGTCGTCCGGCGCGTAGAGCTCGCGGACGTCGAGCAGCTCGAAGCCGTTCTCGCGCAGGATCGCGAACATCACTCCGACCGGCGGGTGGAACTCCGTCCCGGCGTCGTCGCTCTCGACCCAGTCGAGTCGGTAGAGGCCGTTCTGCGGCATCAGGAGGCGTTCGGTCGCAGGCCCCTCGTCCGGCACGCACAGGATCCGGAGCGTCGACCCGCGCAGGAACTGCAGGATGCCGCCCGGCCGGAGCAGCCGCGCAGCCTCGGCGATCCAGAGCTTCGGGTCGCACCAGATCGAGGCGCCGTACTCAGAGAAGACGACGTCGAAGCTCTCGTCCGGCAGTGGGACGGATTCCGCGTTCGCCTCGATCAGCTCGAGGCCGAGCCCGAACTCCTCGTCCATGCGCCTCGCCGTCTCCAGCTGCGCCGGCGTGACGTCGACGCCCACCACGCGCCGGGCGCCCGCCCGCTTCAGCCAGGCGCCGAAGTAGGCCGTGCCGCAGCCGAGCTCGATCACGTCCTTGCCCACCACGTCGGGGAGCGCGTGCAGCTCGCTCTCCGGGATGTGCCACTGGCCCCAGCCGATCTCCCGCGCCCACGCCTCGCGCGCGGCCCGGTCGGTGTAATCCGCGTTCGCCCGCGTCCAGCTCGCCCGGTTGAGCGCGACGTAGTCCGGCTCAGACACCGAACCAGAGCGCGATCTCGCGCTCGGCCGACTCGGGGGAGTCGGAGCCGTGCACGAGGTTGTCGGGCATCGAGGAAGCGAGGTCGCCGCGAATCGTCCCCGGCGCGGCGTTGGCCGGATCGGTCGCGCCGATCGTCGCACGCAGCGTCGCGATCGCGCCCTCGCCCTCGACGACGAGCGCCCAGGTCGGGCCCGAGGTGATGAACGCGACGAGCTCGCCGAAGAACGGCTTCTCGCTGTGCTCGGCGTAGTGCTCTTCCCCGAGCTCGCGGTTGGCGGTGACGAGCTTCGCCTCGCGGATCTCGAAGCCGCGCGCCTCGATCCGTCCGAGGATCTCGCCCGCGAGCCGGCGCGCGACGGCGTCCGGCTTGATCAGGATGAGGCTGCGCTCGACGGCCATGGTCAGCGGCTGCTGCTGCTGCGCCGCGCCCGCCGCGTCCCGAGCGCCGGGGGATCCCCCGGCACCGCGGGCTCGATCGGCGTCTCGCAGTAGGGGCAGACCTGCCAGATCGGCTCGAGTGGGGCGCCGCAGCTCACGCAGGCCTGCTTCAGCTTCGTTGTGCAGACCGGGCAGAGCAGGTAGCTCGAGTCGACCTCGGCGTGGCAGACCGGGCACCGTAGGTCGGACGCCGCGATGCGATCCTCGATCGCCTTGATCTCGAGCTCCCGCTCGCGAACGTCCTCGAGGTACTCGGGCGGGCGGAAGAGCATGTAGATGAACGGGCCGACGAACGGGATGACGAGCGCGACGAGCACCGAGAGGCCGACGTGCAGCGGGTCCTCCATCCGCCGCTTCGCGTCCTTGTACGTCCAGTAGCCGAGGCAGAGCCAGAACACGAAGGCGAAGAACGCCAGCCCGTTGAGGATGGCGTGCAAGGAGCCGCTCCCGATGAAGCTCGCCAGCACCGTCACAGAAGAATCCTGCCGATCATCCAGCCGGCTGCAAAGGCAGAACCGATCGCGCCGGCCAGGACGAACGCGGCGAGCGCGAACATCGAGAGCTTCTCGCGGGGGTCAGGGGTCGCTGTGCTCGCCACTTAGGTCCGCCAGAAGGTACAGGGAGCCGGTGACGAGCAGCGCCCCTTCCGGCCCGGCGAGCTCGAGTGCGCGGGCGCGGGCGGCCGCCGGATCGGGCTCGGCTTCGACGCGCGCGAAGTGGGCGGAGGCGAGCGCGGCAAGCTCGGCGGCAGGAAGCGCGCGGCCGTTCCGGCTCTCGGTCGCGACCAGGGTCGGGCCGAGGACCGAGAGCGCCTCGAGCAGCATCCCGGGGCGCTTGTCGCGGAGGATCGAGCACACCACGGTCCACCCGGCGCCCGGCGCCGACGGCAGCCGGGGCAGCAGCCAGCCCATGCCCGCCAGGTTGTGGGCGCCGTCCCAGATCTCGAGCGGCCTCTCGCTGCGCCGCTCGAGCCGGCCCGGGAGCGCGACGCCGTCGGCCGCGTGCGGGTCGACGGGCCGCCCCAGGAACGACTCCGCCGCCGCGACCGCCAGCGCGAGGTTGCTCCGGCCGGTGACGACGACCTCGGCGCCGCCGTTCTCCTTCGCGAGCTCGCGCCACTCCGGCTCGCCGAGGACGACGGTGCAGCCGGGCTGCACGACTGCGAGCTTCTCGGCGGCGATCGCCTCGCGCGTGTCGCCGAGCACGTCCATGTGGTCGAGCGCGACGCTCGTGAGCACGACGACGCGGGTGCGGAGGACGTTCGTGGCGTCGTGGCGGCCGCCGAGCCCCGCCTCGGCGACGGCGACGTCCACCCCGGCCTCCGCGAACTCGAGCAGCGCGGCCGCCGTGAGCACCTCGAACTGGGTCGCGCCGAGGCGCTCGCCCGGCTCGCGCACAGCCGCCACCGCCGCGTCGAAGTCCGCCTCCTCCCCGCCGACTCGGATCCGCTCGCTCCAGCCGCTCACATGCGGCGAGAGGTAGGCGCCGACCTTCAGGCCGGCGTCGGAGAGAAGCGCCTCCGTCAGCCGCGTCGTCGTCGACTTGCCGTTCGTGCCCACCACGTGGATTGCCGGGAACCGCTCCTGCGGGTCGCCGAGCTCGCGCAGCAGGGCGCGCATCCGCTCCGTCCCGAAGCCGTCCGCCGGCCAGGGGGAGAGGGACTCAACCCAGCGCGTCGCGCTCGGCAAGGTATTGCGCGAGCTTCTCGCGCTCGGCGGCGACCGCTTCGGGCGCGGCGTTGACGACGAACTTCTCGTTCGCGAGCATCCGCTCGGCCCGCTCGATCTCCTGCTGGACACGGCCCCGCTCGGCCTCGACGTCGCCGCCGCCATCCTCGGTCGGCCGGACCACGGCGTCGAAGATGCGCGCCGAGTCGCCCAGCAGCTTGATGCGAACGCCGCTCCGCCGGTAGATCCGCGCGGCCGTCTGGGCGTTCTCGATCCTCTCGAACTCGCCCTCCCACTCCTCCGGCTCGGGCCACGGGGCGACGATGAGACGCGTCTCGCGGGCCGGGAGGTTCGTCCAGATCTCCTCGGTCACGTGCGGCATCACCGGATGGAGCAGCTTGAGGAGCCGCTCGAGCGCCGCGAACGCCGTCGCGCGCACGTCCTCCTCCCCGAGCCGCGGCTTGATCGATTCGAGGTACCAATCGCAGAAGTCGTCGAAGGTGAGGTGGTAGAGCCGCTGGACGGCGTGGGCGAAGTCGAACGCGGCGAGGTCTGCCTCGAACTCCGCCCGCGTCGCGTCGATGCGCGCGAGAATCCAGCGCTCCTCGACCGACGAGGGCCGGGGGTCCGGGTCGGCCGCGCCGGCCAGCAGCAGGAGCCGGCTCGCGTTCCAGAGCTTGTTCGCGAGCTTCCGCCCTTCCTCGATCGTGCCCCACGAAAAGCGCGGGTCCTGGCCCGTCGTCATCTTGAGCAGCCCGTACCGCGTCGCGTCGGCACCGTACGGCTCCAGCGCCTCCTCGGGGTCGATGCCGGTGCCGAGCGTGCGCGACATGCGCTTGCCCTCCGGGTTCTGCAGGTACGAGTGGATGACCGCGTCCCGGAAGGGCTCCTCCCCGATCAGCTCGAGGCCGGAGAAGATCATCCGCGCGACCCAGAGGAAGATGATGTCGCGCGCGGTCGCGAGCACATGGCCCGGGTAGAAGCGCGCGAGCTCGGGCGTCTCGTCCGGCCAGCCGAGCGTCGCGAACGGGTAGAGCGCGGACGAGAACCAGGTGTCGAGGACGTCCTCGTCCTGGCGCAGCTCTGTGGAACCGCACTCCGCACATGCGTGCGGCTCGGTCTCGGCGACCGTGACGTGGCCGTCGGGGCAGTACCAGACGGGGATACGATGGCCCCACCAGATCTGACGCGAGATGCACCAGTCGCGGACGTTCTCCATCCAGTCCAGGTAGACGCGGGCGAAGCGGTCGGGCGTGAAGCGGACGCGGCCCTCCTTGACGGCGGCGATCGCGGGCACTGCGAGCTCGTGCATTGCCACCCACCACTGCGGCACGATGAGCGGCTCGACGCGGCTGTGACACCGCACGCAGTGGCCGACGGAGTGCCGGTAGTGCTCGCGCTTCTCGAGCTGGCCGCGCTCGGACGCCCACTCGAGGACGCGCCGGCCGGCCTCCTCCTGCGTCAGCCCGGCGAGCTCGCCGGCGGCGTCGTTCATGAGGCCGTCGGGCCCGATCACCGCGAGCTCGGGAAGGTCGTGGTCGCGGCCGATCTCGAAGTCGGTCGGATCGTGCCCCGGCGTGATCTTGAGCGCGCCGGTGCCGAACTCGCGCTCCACTCGCTCGTCAGCGATCACGGGCACGCGGCGCTCGACGAAGGGGACGACGACCTCCCTGCCGACCAAGTCGCGGTAGCGCTCGTCCTCCGGGTGGACGGCGACCGCCACGTCGGCGAGGATCGTCGCCGGCCGCACGGTCGCGATCGTGATGTGGCCGGAGCCGTCGACGAGCGGATAGCGGATGTACGAGAGCGTGTCGTCGGCGTCCTCGTGCTCGACCTCGAGGTCCGAGAGCGCGGTCTCGTCGCGCGGGCACCAGTTGACGATCCGGTTCGCGCGGTAGATCCAGCCGCGCTCGTAGAGGTGGACGAACCAGCGCATCACGGCGCGGTAGTAGCCGTCGTCCATCGTGAACCGCGTGCGCCGGTAGTCGAGCGAGGCGCCGAGGAGCCGGAACTGGCTCATGATCGTGCCGCCGTAGCGCTCGAGCCACTCCTGGACGTAGGCGTCGAAGCCGTCGCGGCCGAGGTCGCGCTGGCTCCGCCCTTCCTGCGCGAGCGTGCGGCCGATGGCCGCCCAGGTCGAGATCCCGGCGTGGTCGTAGCCGGGCTGGAAGAGCGTGTTGAAGCCGCGCATCCGGTGCCAGCGGACGAGCGTGTCCTCGAGCGAGAGTTGCAGGCAGTGGCCGATCGTCAGGGAGCCGGAGATGTTCGGCGGCGGGTGCATGACGACGAACGTCTCGCCCGGCGCGTCCGGGTGGGCCTCGTAGAGGCCTTCCTCCTCCCAGGTGTGCTGCCAGCGCTCCTCGACGCCCTGCGGCTTGTAAAGCGTGTCCATCGGGCGGATGTCGTCAGGCAGCGACTATGAGGTGAGATTAGCGGGGGAGCGCTTGGCCTGCGGCCAGCTGCCGCCGACCTGCTCGAGGATCGCCTCGAGGAGCGCGAACGAGCCGAGGACGTGGTCGCGCGCGAGCGCCCGCGCGCCCTCGGGGCTGCCGGCGACGAGCGCCTGCCGGATCGCGCGGTGCTGCTCGGCGTTCTTCGCGTAGAGGCCGTCGATCGAGTGGTCGCCCGGCGCCCAGACGGCGGGGCCGGAGAACGAGCGGCGCGCGCTCTTCGCGAGCTGCTCGACGAACGGCAGGTCGGCGACGCGGTAGATGACGTCGTGGAAGGCGTGATTCGCGCGCACCCACTCGCCCATCACCGAGCGCCGCGCCTCGCCCGGCTCGCGGGCGCGGAGATCCTTGGAGATCCTGGCGAAGTGCTGCTCGGCCTCCTCCAGCTCCGTCAGGTCCTCGGCCGTCATCCTTCGGGCGGCCACCTCGGTCGCGAGCGCCTCGAGCTCGGCGCGCACCATGAACGCCTCGTGCAGCTCCTCGCGCGAGATCGTGCGGACGCGGACGCCGCGGTTCGGGACGAAGGAGACGAGCCCGAGCGCCGCGAGCCTGCGCAGCGCCTCGCGGATGGGCGTGCGCGAGACGTTGAACTGCTCGGAGAGCTGCTCCTGCCGGAGGACGGTGCCGGGCGCGAGCTCGCCGGCGACGATCGCCTCCTCGATCACGAGCGCGATGTCGTCGGCCTTCGTGCTGTCGAGGGTCATACGCCGAGTGTACGCCCGGCCTTGCGCCTACTCGTTGTCGTGGTCGCGCTCGCAGAAGTCGGGGCACGTGCACTCGGCGAGCTCGGCCGTGCAGGGCGCGTCCGCGTCCGGCAGCTCGGCCTGCTCTTCCTCGGGCCTGATCAGCGTCTCGCTCATCTCTCTTCTCCTCCGTCGAGTCGTTCGTAGGCGGGCAGGGTCAGGAACTCCTCGAGCTCCTCGGCGAGCGCGACGGTGGCGAAGAGCTCCTTCGCCTCGTCGCCGGCGTCGACTCGGTCTATCTCCTCGCGGACCTGCGCGACGTCGACGCGTCCGTTGCGCACCCACTGCCAGATCTGGGAGCGCGAGATCTCGGCGGTCGCCGCGTCCTCCATCAGGTTGTCGATCGCCGCGGCGCCGACGCCGTGCAGCCAGGAGTCGAGGTAGCGGACGCCGACCGAGACGTTGGTGCGCACGCCGGCGTCGGTGATCTCGCCGGGCGTGTCCGGGATCGAGAGGAGCGCCGACTCGTCGGGCACGACCTCCTCGCGCAGCCGCTCGAGCTGGTTCGGCCGCTCGCCGAGCGCGCCGTCGAAGACCTCGGTGCACACGGGCACGAGATCCGGGTGCGCGACCCAACTCCCGTCGAAGCCGTCTCCGGACTCGCGCTCCTTGTCCTCCCGCACCTTCGCGAGC
Source organism: Gaiellaceae bacterium (assembly GCA_036490825.1). Classification (GTDB taxonomy): domain Bacteria; phylum Actinomycetota; class Thermoleophilia; order Gaiellales; family Gaiellaceae; genus Palsa-739. The sequence goes on along the minus strand of DASXDE010000013.1, from coordinate 32,787 downwards.
GCGATCGCGTTCGCCTCCGCGTCCTTGCGGGACGGGATGAAGGCGGCCATGCCGCCGATCGCGTGGGCGCCGCGCCGGTGGCACGAGCGGAGGAGCAGCTCGGTGTACGCGCGCATGAACGGGACGGTCATCGTGACCTGGATGCGGTCCGGCAGCACCCAGTCGCGGGTGCGGAACTTCTTGATCACGCTGAAGATGTAGTCCCAGCGGCCGGCGTTCAGCGCGCAGCCCCAGTCGCGCAGCTCGTAGAGGATCTCCTCCATCTCGAAGGCGGCGAGGATCGTCTCGATCAGAACGGTGCACCGGACCGTCCCGCTCGACAGGCCGAGTTCCTCCTCCGCGAGCGCGAACGCGTCGGCCCAGAGGCGCGCCTCGAGGTGCGACTCGAGCTTTGGCAGGTAGAAGTACGGGCCGCTGCCGCGCTCGAGCTGCTCGCGCGCGTTGCGCGCCATGTGGAGGCCGAAGTCGAAGAGCGAGGCCGAGACGGGCTCGCCGTCGACGAGGGCGTGACGCTCCGGCAGGTGCCAGCCGCGCGGCCGGATCAGGAGCGTCGCGATCTCCTCGTTCAGCCGGTACGCCTTGTCCGGCGTCTCGAGCGAGATCTCGCGGCGCACCGCGTCCGTCACGTTCCGCTGCCCCTCGACGACGTTCTTCCAGGTCGGCGAGCACGCGTCCTCGTAGTCGGCCATGAAGACGCGGGCGCCCGAGTTGAGCGCGTTGATCATCATCTTCCGGTCGACGGGTCCGGTGATCTCGCAGCGGCGATCGCGGAGGTCGGCGGGCGCCTCGGCGACGCGCCAGTCGGCCTCGCGGACGTCCCGCGTCTCGGGCAGGAACCGCGGCAGCGCGCCGTCGTCGAGCTCGGTCTGCCGTTCGCGACGCCGCTCGAGCAGCTCGAGGCGGCGCGGGTTCAGCTCGCGGTGCAGCAGCGCGATCAGATCGAGCGCCTCGCGCGTCAGCACCGACTCGTCGGCCGGCGCGAGGATCTCCACGTCCGCCACGGCGCTCACGCAGGCTCCTTCGTGAACTGAGCCTCCTCGGTCGAGCCCTTGAGCGCGAGGGTCTCGCTGTCCGGTGAGACCGCCTGCGTGACGAGGTCGAAGTACCCCGCCCCGACCTCGTGCTGGTGCCGGGTCGCCGTGTAGCCGAGCTCCTCGAGCTCGAACTCCCGCTGCTGCAGCCGCACGTAGGCCGGCATTTGCTCCTCGGCGTAGCCGCTGGCGAGCTCGAACATCGCCGCGTTGAGCGAGTGGAAGCCGGCGAGCGTGATGAAGAGGAAGCGGTAGCCCCACTCGCCGAGCACGTTCTGGAAGGACGCGATCTGCTCGTCGTCGAGGTGCTTGCGCCAGTTGAAGGACGGCGAGCAGTTGTAGGCGAGCGGCTTGCCCGGGAAGCGCTCGTGGATCGCGTCCGCGAACTCGCGCGCCTCGCCGAGATCCGGCGTCGAGGTCTCGAACCAGACCAGGTCGGCGTACGGCGCGTAGGCCAGCCCGCGCGAGATGGCGGCGTCGATGCCGTCGCGAACGCGGTAGAAGCCCTCCGCGGTCCGATCGCCCGTCACGAAGTCGCGGTCGTACTCGTCGACGTCGCTCGTGAGCAGGGCCGCGGAGAGCGCGTCCGTGCGGGCGACGAGGACGGTCGGGACGCCGCAGACGTCGGCCGCGAGACGGGCTGCGTTGAGCGTCCGGACGAACTGCTGCGTCGGCACGAGCACCTTGCCGCCCAGGTGGCCGCACTTCTTCTCGGAGGCGAGCTGGTCCTCGTAGTGCACGCCCGCTGCGCCCGCGTCGATCATCGCGCGCATCAGCTCGTACGCGTTGAGCGGGCCGCCGAAGCCCGCCTCGGCGTCGGCGAGGATCGGCGCGAGCCAGTGCGTCCCGTTCCGCCCCTCTGCCCAGTCGATCTGGTCGGCGCGCAGCAGCGCGTTGTTCAGGCGGCGGACGACGGCCGGAACGCTGTTGACCGGATAGAGGCTCTGGTCGGGATAGGTGGCGCCGGCGAGGTTGGCGTCGGCGGCGACCTGCCAGCCCGAGAGGTAGATCGCCTCGAGCCCCGCGCGCACCATCTGCACGGCCTGGCCGCCCGTTATGGCGCCGAGCGCGCGGACGGACCGGTCGGCCTTGATCAGCTGCCACAGGCGCTCGGCGCCGAGCCTCGCGAGCGTGTGCTCCTCGACGACCGAGCCGCGCAGTCGCACCACGTCATCGGCGGCGTATGTCCGGTCGATGCCGCTCCAGCGGTCGTCGAGCCGCCACTCGTCCTCGAGCTGCGCGACCTTCCTTTGGACCCGAGCTTCCTGCGACATCTGGCCTCCTCCGGCGCTAAATGGCGATCTCGGATCCAGAACGTACCACGGTGTGCGGCGGTTACACCTCTCCAGGTGTAATCGCGCATGTTTGGGATCCAGGAAGGGGCGCTTTACAGCCGGTAATAGCGGTAGACGACCTCGGCCACGCAGACCGGCTTGTCGCCGCCCTCGCGCTCGATCGTCGCCGCCATCGTCACCTCGCGACCCCAGTCCTCCTCCTTCAGCGACTCGACGCGGAACGTGCCGCGGACCCGCGAGCCGGAGGGGACAGGTGCGGGGAACCGGACCCGGTTGAGCCCGTAGTTGAGCGCCATGCCGGCGCCGGGATCGTCGTGCGGCAGGACCTCGTACGACATGGCCGGCAGGAGCGAGAGGGTGAGGTAGCCATGCGCCACCGTGCCGCCGAGCGGCGTCTGCGCCGCCAGCTCGGGATCCACGTGAATGAAGTTGTGGTCGTCGGTCGTGTCGGCGAACGCCTGGATCTTCTCCTGCGGCACGTCGATCCAGGACGAGGGGCCGAAGCTCGCGCCGACCTCGATCGCGCTCATTGCGCGAACGCTACGCCACGCGACACGCTTGCGCACCAGAGACGGCACGGATACGTGAGCTGGCCATGGCTATACATGGCCATGTGGCGATGGCTATCCATGTCCATGTGACTAACGAGCAGCGAGCCTTCCTGTTGAACGAGTCCGCACGTTCAGGGCTTTCGATGGCGGAGCTCGTGCGCCGTGCCCTCGACGCCACGTATCCGCTTGCCGAGAGGCAGCAAGTCGGCGGGTTCGAGCTGAACGTCGGGCTCTGGCGCCGACTCGACGCGGCGGTCACGGGTCGCCGGTTGCGGCGCGTCGACTAGCTACGCGGTCTGCTCGACGGGCTCGTCCGGCTCGTCGCCGGCGGCCTCGGCGCTCGTGACGAGCGTCGGGCGGATGCCCTGCGCGATGCACTCCTTCGTGATCACGCACTTCGACACGTCGCGCCGCGAGGGCAGCTCGAACATCACGTCGAGCAGCGCGCCCTCGATGATCGAGCGGAGCCCGCGGGCGCCGGTCTCGCGCTCGAGCGCGCGGTCGGCGATCTCCCACAGCGCGTCGTCGGTGAAGACGAGCTCGATCCCGTCGTAGCCGAAGAACCGCTGGTACTGCTTGATCAGCGCATTCTTGGGCTCCTCGAGGATCTGGACGAGGTCCTCGCGCCGCAGCTGGTGCACCGCGGACACGACCGGGAGCCGGCCGATGAACTCGGGGATCAGCCCGAAGTTGAGGAGGTCCTCCGGCATCACCTCGGCGAGCAGCTCCGAGGACTCGACGTCGTGCTTCGAGCGGATGTCGGCGCCGAAGCCGAGGGCGTTCTTGCCGATCCGCTTGCTGATGATCTTGTCGAGGCCGGCGAACGCGCCACCGCAGATGAAGAGGATGTTCGTCGTATCGATCGAGAGGAACTCCTGGTGCGGGTGCTTGCGCCCGCCCTGCGGCGGCACCGAGGCGACCGTCCCCTCGAGGATCTTGAGCAGCGCCTGCTGGACGCCCTCGCCGGACACGTCGCGCGTGATCGACGGGTTGTCCGCCTTCCGCGCGATCTTGTCCACCTCGTCGATGTAGATGATCCCGGTCTCGGCCTTCTTGATGTCGAAGTCCGCGGCCTGGATCAGCTTGAGGAGGATGTTTTCGACGTCCTCGCCGACGTAGCCGGCCTCGGTCAGCGCCGTCGCGTCGGCGATCGCGAACGGCACGTTCAGGATCCGTGCGAGCGTCTGCGCGAGCAACGTTTTGCCGCACCCTGTCGGCCCGAGCAGGAGGATGTTCGACTTCTGGAGCTCGACCTCGTCGTCCTCCTGTCCCATCTGCACGCGCTTGTAGTGGTTGTAGACGGCGACGGCGAGCGTGCGCTTCGCCTCCTCCTGCGAGACGACGTAGTCGTTGAGGACGGCGTAGATGTCGGTCGGCCGCGGGAGGTTGTCGAGGTCGAGCTGGGCGGGGCTCGTCAGCTCCTCGTCGATGATCTCGTTACAGAGATCGATGCACTCGTCGCAGATGTAGACCCCGGGACCGGCGATCAGCTTCTTGACCTGTCGCTGGCTCTTGCCGCAGAAGCTGCAGAGGAGTTGCTCGTTGCCGTCGGTTGCGCGCGCCATATCTGTCTTCTTCTACTCCGAATTCGCCGTTTCGTCTACGCCCTCAACGGTGCGCGATCACCTGGTCGACGATCCCGTACTGCTCCGCTTCCTCGGCCGTCATGTAGTAGTCGCGCTCCATGTCCTTCGAGATCTTGTCGATGGCCTGGTTCGTGTGGTGGGCGATGATCTCCTCCAAGCGCCGCTTGAGATTGATCGTCTCGCGTGCCTGGATCTCGATGTCGGTGCCCTGGCCCTGGAAGCCGCCCGAGACCTGGTGGATCAGGATCTTGGCATTCGGCAGCGCGGTGCGCTTTCCCTCCGTGCCCGCGCCGAGGAGGAGCGCGCCCATCGACATCGCGATCCCGACGCAAGTCGTGGCGATGTCGGGCTTGATGAACTGCATCGTGTCGTAGATGGCGAGCCCCGAGTAGACGGAGCCGCCGGGCGAGTTGATGTAGAGGTTGATGTCCTTGTCGGGGTCCTCGGACTCGAGATGGATCATCTGGGCGACGATGAGGTTGGCGACCTGGTCGTCGATCGGGGTGCCGAGGAAGATGATCCGCTCGTTGAGCAGCCGCGAGTAGATGTCGAAGAAGCGCTCCCCGCGCGAGGTCTGCTCGATGACGGACGGGATGACGAGATTCGAGGGCGGGTTCATGAGCGGGCTCCTTCAGGCCGTTGCGGCTGGTCGGGGGTCCAGAGTTTCGTCTCGGTCGGTGGGTTCTCCTTGTCGGGCGTCCAGATCGCGTCGCGCGCCTCGGCCTGAGCGAGGGGGATGCGCTTCACCTCGGCGGCGACCCGGTCGAGCGCCTGGCGAAGTTGGAGGTCGTCGCGGAGCGCCTCGAAGCGGCCGTTCTCGCGGAGGGCCGAGAGCATCTGCTCGGGGTCGTCGCCGAGCGCCTCGGCTTGCTCGCGCACGAGCTCCTCGACCTCGGCGTCCGGCACCTCGAGCCCGAGCTGTTGGGCGACCGCCTCCAGCACGAGCTCGCGCGCCACCGAGCGCTGCGCCTCGTCGCGGAGCCGCGCGACGAGCTCCTCCGGCTGCTGGCCCGTCATGGCGAGGAAGGTCTCGAGCTGGACGCCGCGTGACTCGACCTGACGGGCGAAGGCGCGCAAGAGCTCCCGCGTGCGCGACTCGACGAGCGGCCCGGCGGCGTCGACCTTCGACGCGGCGACGAGCGCGTCGGCGGCGTCGGCGCGGAAGCGGGTCTCGACCTCCTCCTCGATCTGCTCGCGGAGGCGCGACTCGACGTCGTTCCTCAGCTCGTCGAAGGTCTCGAACTCGCTGGCGGCCCGGGCGAGGTCGTCGTCGAGCGGCGGCAGGATCTTCTCCTTGATCTCCTTCACCGTCGCAGCTAGCGACTGGCTCGAGCCGTCCGCGAGCTCGAACGACATGTCCTTGGTCTCGCCGGCGCTCATGCCGACGAGGCCCTGCTCGACCTCCTCCACGACGGCGCCGCGGCCGAGCTCCACGACGTAGTCGCGCCGCGTCTCGTCCTCGGAGACGAGGTCGAGGACGACGGTGTCGTCGGGCGCGACCGGGCGGCCCTCGACCGGCACCAGCTCGGCGATCGTCGAGCGCAGCGCGTCGAGCTCGGCCTGGACGAGATCTTCCGGCACCTCGACCTCGGCGACGCCGACCTCGAGCTCCTTCCAGTCGGGGAGCTCCGGCTTCGCCTGCACCGCGACGGTCGCGCTGAACTGCCAGTCCTCCTCGGCCGAGTCGGGCAGCTCGAAGTCGTACTCCGGCTGCTCGACGGGCCGGACGCGCGTGCGGGCGGCGGCGTTCCAGAACCAGCCGCCGATGTGGCTCTCGACCGCCTCCGTCATCAGCCGCTCGCGGCCGACGCGCTGCAGCAGCACCTGGCGCGGCACCTTCCCCTTGCGGAAGCCCGGCACCTTGACGCTCTGCGCCAGGTCCTCGGCGGCGTGCTCGACGGCGTGGTGGACGTCGTGCGACGGCACCTGGACCGTGAGCCGGACGCGATTCTCCGGCAGCTCCTCGACCTGGGTCTGCACGCGGTCCATTCAAGCAGGGAGCGGCCGGGCGAGGTCGAACGTTCGCGGCACGTGAGCGTGTGGACCCTGAGCCTGCTCGGCCTCGCAGGAGCGATCTGGCTCCTGATGTTCTCGGCGATGGTCTATGCGGTTCGCGTCCGAGGCTGATGCGGGCGGAGGGATTCGAACCCTCAAGCTCGTGAGAGCACCGGCCCCTAAAACCGGCGTGTTTGCCAGTTCCACCACGCCCGCGCTTGCAAAGAATAGGGCGCGGCCGAACGGCTTATGCGAGCGGATCGCCCGGTAGGGTCACCGGGAAGTGACGGAACTCGAACTGCGCGGCCCGGGCAAGCTCCAGCTCGACGTCCTGCTCCTCCTCGTCGTGCCTGCCCCGCTCCAGCGGCGCGTCGAGGTCGGGATCGATCTCGAAGTCGGCTTGCACCCGGACCTCCCACTCGTTCGACATGTCACGATCCCCGGGCTTCCCTCCGTCCAAACGCACGGCGTCCCGGCCGACTAGAGTCGCCCGGCGTGGCGGGAATGCGGCCCGAGGATGTCTATGCGCTGACCAGCGTCGGCGATCCACGCCTCTCGCCCGACGGCCGGCGCATCGCGTACGTCGTCAATCGGATCGACCGCGAGGCGAACGCCTACCGCTCGGCGATCTGGGTGATGCCGCCCGACGGCTCGGAGGAGCCGAGGCAGTTCACCTCCGGCGAGCGGAGCGACCACTCACCGCGCTGGTCTCCCGACGGGACCCGCCTCGCCTTCGTCTCGAACCGTGACGGCGAAGAGGAAGAGAAGGCGCACGGCGAGCTCTACGTCCAGCCGGTGGACGGCGGCGAGCCGCGGCGGTTGACCGAGGGCAAGGAGGGCGTCGAGTCGATCGCCTGGTCGCCGGACTCGCGTCGGATCGCCTTTGCGCGCCGGGTCCGAGACGACGCCTACGAGGAGGAGGACGACCGCAAGCGGGCGCCGCGGCGTTTCACGCGCGTCTTCTACAAGCTCGACAGCGTCGGCTGGATCGGCGACCGCCGCAGGCATCTCTTCGTCGTCGACCTCGAGGGCAAGGAGCGGCAGCTCACGGACGGCGACTGCGAGGACGACGAGCCCGCCTGGACGCGCGACGGCCGGCGCATCGTCTTCAGCGCCCTGCGCGGAGACCGCTGGGACGTCGAGCTCGTCGCCGCCCTGTACGAGCTGGAGGTGGACGCCGAGGGCGCCGAGCCGAGGCGCTTGACGCAGCTTGACGAGTCCGGCAGCGCACCCTCGTTCTCCGCCGACGGCGCGCTGATCGCCTACGTCCACCAGCCCGAGGACGGCACGGCTCCGCACCACAGCCAGATTGCGGTGATCCAGGCGGACGGGAGCGACCGCCGCGTCCTGACCACGTCCCTCGACCGCCAGTGCGCGCCGTACCCGCTCGTCCGCGAGCCGATCTGGGACGGCGATCGCGTCGCGTTCGCGGTCGAGGACGGCGGCAACGTCCACCTCTACACCGTCGCCACGGACGGCTCGGGCGAGCCGGAGCTCCTCGTCGGCGGCGAGCTGTCCGCCGGCCTCTACGACCTGGTCGACGGAGTGCTTGCGTACACGGCGAGCATCCACACCCGCCCCCACGAGCTCTTCATTGGGGACGGCACGCGCCTCACGTCGGTCTGCGACGACTTCGTCGGCGGCCGCGAGCTGGCAGACGTGGAGCGGTTCGAGGCGACGTCGGCCGACGGGACCGAGGTCGACGCGTGGGTGGTTCGACCGCCCGGCTTCGACGAGGGCCGTTCGTATCCGGTCCTCCTCACGATCCACGGCGGCCCGTTCACGCAGTACGGCACGGGCTTCTTCGACGAGGTCCAGGTCTTCGCCGGCGCGGGCTACTGCGTGCTGTTCTCGAACCCGCGCGGCGGCGCAGGCTACTCGGAGGAGTGGGGTCGGGCGATCCGAGGCCCGGGAGGGGACGCCGGGCCCGGCTGGGGTACCGTCGACTACGAGGACCTGATGGGCGTCGTCGACACGGCCCTCGAGCGGTTCCCTTTCCTCGACGCGGACCGGCTCGGGGTGCTCGGCGGCTCGTACGGGGGCTACATGACGTCGTGGATCGTCGGCCACACGAAGCGCTTCAAGGCGGCGCTCTCGGAGCGCGCGGTCAACCACCTCGTGAGCGCGTTCGGCTCGAGCGACATCTTCTGGATCTTCGAGCGCCAGTTCGGCGGGCCGATGTGGGAGAACGTGGACGAGTGGCTGCGGATGTCGCCGGCGACGTACGCCCGGGAGATCGAGACGCCGCTCCTGGTCGTGCATTCGGAGAACGACCTGCGCTGCAACGTCGAGCAGGGCGAGCACCTCTTCACGCTTCTCCGCCTGCTCGGCAAGGAGGTCGAGATGCTCCGCTTCCCGGGCGAGAGCCACGAGCTCTCCCGCTCCGGCTCGCCCTTGCACCGCGTGCAGCGGTTCGAGGCGATCCTCGAGTGGTTCGGCCGCTACCTCTCACCCGGCGAGAGCTGATGCGGGCATTGGCGACGGCAGCCGGCATGTTCGCGCTCGTGCTCGCCGTGCTGCTCGCCGCCGTCGGGCAGCTGGGCAAGATCGACCGCCAGACGCTCGTGGTCGTGCTCGCGGGCGCCGCCGTCTCCGCGGTCGTCGCGGGTGCCGCGCAGCGGCGAAAAGACGGTCCACGGAATCACGAGTAGCCCACCCGCGGCGCAGATCCAGAGCGTCGGGTGGAGACCGACCGCCGTAGCGACCGCGCCGCCGAAGAGCGAGCCGAGCGGCTTCGCGCTCTGCGTGAGGAAGCTCATCGCCCCGGCGGCCCGCCCGTAGATGTGCTCGGGCGTCAGGGCCTGCCGGAGCGCGGCCGTGTTCACGTCGAAGAGCATCACGGCGATCCCGCCGACGGCCTCGGCGACGGCGAGGATCGTCACGGCGAGCCACGCCGGCTGGCCCGGCGAGGCGAGCGGGACGATCGCGAGCGCGGGCGGGAAGCCGATCGTCGCGAGCAGGATCGTCCGGCCGGCGCCGAGGCGGCGCGTGAGCCGCGGCGCGAGCTGCGTCCCGAGCAGCGCGCCGACCGCACCGCCGGCGAAGACGAGGCCGATCAGGCCGCTGCTCAGGTGGAGCTTCCGCACCGCGTAGAGGACGAGCACCGCGTAGATCGCGAGGCCGAAGAAGTTGAGCGTCGCCGCGCTGCCCGCGATCGCCCGCTGCAGCGGGTCGTCGCGGACGTACCGGAGCCCGGCCGCGAGATCGTGACGGAGCGACGGGCCGCGCTCCAGGCGCCGCTCCGGCTCGGGCACGCGGATCGAGCGGAGCGCGAGCGCCGAGACGAGGAACGACCCGGCGTCGAGGAGGATTGCGAACGGCGCGGTGATCGCCTGCACGAGGACGCCTGCGAGCGAGGGTCCGGCGATCTGCGCCGTGGCGTAGCTCCCCATCAGCTTCGCGTTCCCGTCGACGAGCTGCTCCTTCGGCACGAGCACGTTGAGGTAGGAGCCCCACGCGACGTTGAAGGCGAGCGTCAGGCAGCCGGCCGCGAAGGCGACGACGAACAGCTGGCCGAGCGAGAGGACGTGAAGGGCCGCGGCGACCGGGACCGAGAGCAGGATCGCGGCGCGGCCGAGGTCGGCGGCGACGAGGATCCAGCGCCGCCGCAGGCTGCGGTCGACCCACACGCCCACCAGGAGCGCGAAGGCGATCCAGGGCGCCATTCCCGCCGCCGAGAGGAGGCCCATCTGGAAGGCCGTCGCGTGCAGGCTGAGCACGGCGGCGAGCGGGAGCGCGAGCTGCGTCACCTGCGAGCCGAAGACGGACACCGTCTGGCCGGCCCAGAGACGCACGAAGTCGCGGTGCCGCCAGAGACTCATGCGTTCGAGCTCGGGACGCCGAAGCTCGCCCACCACACATCGACCACGTCCTCCGGGGCGTCCGTGCGCCCGGCCGGAAAGTACGGCTCGAGCAGAGCGAGGATCTTGGCCCCGAGCTCCTCGGCCTCGGCCGGCGTCAGGCGCAGGGTCGCCTGCGCGTACATCGGCTCGGGCCACTCGTCCGACGGCCCGGCGAGGTATCTCTGAACCAGCCGGAAGTCGCGTGCCAGGAAGGTTCCGGCGAGCGCACGCGCCGCGTCGGCGTCGGCCGTCCCCGACCAGTGGAGCCCGCGCGCGACCTTCCGCCACGGCCGCTCCTTGCCGTTGCCGGCCTCTGCGGGCTCGACGAAGCCGTGCTTCGCGAGCGTGCGCAGGTGATAGCTGCACGACTGCGGGCTCTCACCGACCCGCTCGGCGCACTCTGTCGCGGTGAGCGGGCCCTGATTGAGCGCAACCAGGAGGTCGAGCCGCACCGGATGCGCAAGCGCACGCATCGCGCGGGGATCGGTGAGCTCGAGCTGGTCGTGTTGGTTCTTCTCGAAAGACATCTTTCGCAAGAAGTCTTTCACGTCGTCCGACCGCCGTCAAACCTCATTCAGGCGCCGGAGGAGCGCGCAGGGTCCGCAGTCCTGCGGGCCGGGGCGGTGAAGTTAGGCGACCCTCCCGGTACAGCCGGCCTGGTTGCCGTCGAGTCGACGATCGGGCGCCGTGTACATGCGCCCCTCGAAGTCCGAGATCAATCGCGCGGGAGCACCGCTCGTGGCCCTGCCGAAGATGGCCCCGGGAGGAATCGAACCTCCGCACGCAGCTTCGAAGGCTGCCGCTCTATCCGCTGAGCTACGGGGCCCGAGCGCACCAAGGGTATCCCGCTACGCTGTCGGGGCTCGGTGGCGGTAGCTCAGTTGGTAGAGCTCCGGGTTGTGGTCCCGGTGGCCGCGGGTTCGAGTCCCGTCCGCCACCCTCGGAGCTAGACGACTTCCTCTTCCTCGAGCGGCCGGTCCGCGAGCATGAGCCGTAGCGGCCTCGCGATCGTCTGCAGCCGCTCTTGCGCCTCTTCCCAGCCAGTCGGCAGCGCGTGGATCGGACAGATCATGCCGGCGCTCACCACCCCGTCCCCGAGATCCTCGACCGCCACGAGCGCGAGGGCCTCGGCGTCGAGATAGGGGCAGACGCGCTCCTCGCCCCAGACTGTCCGCACCGGCAGCACAAGACCGACCGCCGACGCCGCCGCGTCGCGCAGCCCGGCGCCCACCATGCAGAGAAAGGAACGAGGCGACTGCAGGGCAGCCGCCGGCGGGATCCGGAGGTCGAGCTCCCCGTCCCAGCCGACGACACCGAGGAGAGCTCCCTCGACCTGCGGCTGCACGCAGGCGCGCTGCAGAGTCCCGACGACCTGGTCCAAGACGCCCATTTGCGTCGGGCATCGGCAATCGGGGGCGGATCCTGAAGCAGCGGGGCCGCCCTCGCGGCCCCGCTGCGCCTCTTGCTCAGGCCGGCACTCGCTCGCCGGAGAAGATCCGCAGCATCTCGCGGTTGAAGGCCGGGATGTCGTCGGGCTTCCGGCTCGTGACGAGGTTGCCGTCGACAACGACCTCCTCGTTCGCCCACTCGCCGCCGGCGTTGCGGATGTCGGTCTCGAGTGTCGGCCAGGACGTCACGCGCCTGCCGCGCACGACGCCGGCCTCGACGAGCACCCACGGCCCGTGGCAGATGACCGCCATCGGCTTGCCGGCGTCGTGGAAGCCGCGGACGAACGCCACCGCGTTCTCGTCCCCGCGGAGCTGGTCGGGATTGCCGACGCCGCCGGGGACCATGAGCGCGTCGTAGTCGTCCGCGGACACCTGATCGACCGTCTTGTCGACCTTCACGCTGCTCGCGGGGTCGAAGTGGTCGAAGCCCTGGATCTCGCCGTCGTGGATCGAGACGATCTCGATCTCGGCGCCCTCGTTCTCGAGCGCCTTCCGCGGCTCCTCGAGCTCCACCCGCTCGAACATGTCCGCAGCGAGGATCGCCACCTTCTTCTGTTTCAGCGTTTCTGCCATGCAGACCCCTCCTTACTTCGCTCAGAGTCCCTCCGCGCCTACCCGGCGCGCCGGGACCTATGCGTACGTGGCGCGGAGATAGTCGAGGTACGGCTGTGCGGAAAGTGGCGAGCCGGTCGCGCGCAGCAGGGTCTCCTGTGGAGAGAACTTGCGGCCGTGCGCGTGCACGTGCTCGCCGAGCCACTCGCGCAGCGGCGCGAACTCGCCGCGGCCCACCTGTTCCTCGAGCTCCGGAAGATCCCGGCCCGCCGCCTCCCAGATCTGCACCGAGGCGACGGTGCCGACGAGGTACGTCGAGAAGTAGCCGATCGAGCCGCCGGACCAGTGGACGTCCTGGAGGACGCCCTGCCCGTCGTCGGGCACCTCGACGCCGAGGTACTCCCACATCTTCTCGTTCCACCGCTGCGGCAAGTCGCGGAGCTCGGCGCGGCCCTCGACGATGTCCTGCTCGAGCTCGAAGCGGAGCATGACGTGCATCCCGTACGTCACCTCATCGGCCTGGATCCGGATCAGGCCCGGCTTCACGGCGTGGATCCCGGCGTGGAAGCGCTCGAGATCGACGTCCGCGAGCTTCTCGGGGTACGTCTCCTGCACCCGCGGATAGAACCGCTGCCAGAACGGGAGGCTGCGGCCGACGAGGTTCTCCCACAGCCTGCTCTGCGACTCGTGGATCCCGAGCGAGCAGTAGAGGCCGGTCGGCAGCCGCTCGAGGTGCTGCGGCAGCTGGTGGGTGTAGAGGCCGTGCCCGTACTCGTGCATCGTGGAGAAGAGCGACTCGAGCGAGTCCGGGTGGTAGTTCGTGGTGATCCGGACGTCGTCGCGGCCGGCGCCCGAGGCGAACGGATGCTCGGTCGGGTCGATCCGCCAGCTGCCGGGGCGGTGCCCGAAGAGCTCGATCACGTCGTGCGAGAGCGCGCGCTGGCGCTCGGGCGGGAAGTCCCCGTGGAGGAACGAGTCGTCCACGTCGCGCTCCCGCAGGTCGGCGATCAGCTCGACGAGCGGCGGCTTCAGCTCCTCGAACAGCGTCCGTACCTCGGCGGTGGTCGTCTGCGGCTCGTAGTCGTCGAGGAGAACGTCGTACCGCTCCGCGGCCCCCTCCGCGACGCAGTCCACGTACTCGAGCTTCAGCTCGACGATCCGCTCGAGGACCGGCAGGAAGGACGGGAAGTCCGCTTCCGTCTTCGCCTTCACCCAGACGGGCCGCGCCTCGGCGGCGGCTCGGGCCATCGCGGCGCGCAGCGACGACGGCACGTTCACGGCCTTCTCGTACTCGCGGCGGGTGAGACGGATCAGCGCGGCGTCGTCCGAGTCCGGGTCGAGCGACTCCTCCACGGGCCGCAACTCGTCGAGAAACGTGCCGACGGCGGGATCGGTGAACAGCTCGTGGGCAAGCCGCTGCACCGTCGCCGCCTGGTCGGCCCGATGTGTGGTTCCGGCGGGCGGCATCACCGTCTGCTGGTCCCACGAGAGGAGCCGCATGACCTTGCCGAGGTCGGTGACCTCGACCAGCCGCTCCTTCAGCCGCTCAAGCGCATCCGCCATCCGCGGCACCCTATCTGGGAGGCCTTCGCTCTACTCTTGTCATCGCGCGCCCGTAGCTCAGTGGACAGAGCGGCGGACTTCTAATCCGCGGGTCGGAGGTTCGAATCCTCCCGGGCGCATCCCGCTGCTGTCAGGACCCCCCTGGCCCCAGAGCTGGGGCTGCGGCTCGATCCCGCCAAGTCGGGGAGCCGCCCAGAGGCGGCTCCCCGAGTTCGTTCTTCGATTTTCGCTGAGCGTTAGCCGCAGGTGAGCGTCGGCTTGTCGAACTGGACGACCGGGTTGCCGTACTTGTCGAACGTGTCATGCGCGACCTCGTGCATGCTGATGTAGCTGCCGTCGGTGCCGCGCACGTGAACCTCCGAGATGAAGGTGTCGTTCGAGTTCTGGTTGTTGATGTTGAAGTTGCCCCAGACGGTGTCGTGACCGCTGTAGACAACGCCGTTCAGCAGGTCGGTGGCCACGATCCTGTCTTCCTCTGTGAACGTCCCCCAGGCCTCGTCGCCGCCCGGGAAGAACGTCTCATGTTGGACGAGGTTGGTGGTCGTGCTGAGCAAGACCGGATCGCCGTTGCACGGCTGCACGTCCGGACTTGTCTGAGTGAAATGCAAATTCTGCGTGTCCGTGACCGTGTGGCCCGGAGCTGCAACCGCAACCCCGACGAAGGCCATCGCCGCCACGAGCACGACCAGCACTAGCGCTTTCCGCATGAAGTTCCGTCCTCTCCCCCTGTGGATGCATAAAGGCCAGCCCGGAACGGGCCTGCCGCGAAGAACGCTGTCCGATCCACATCGTCAGCGCAATAGGCCGTTCGGCCTATCTATTGCTCGCGAGGCGACGCTGGCGCTCTCGGCATATCCAGGCGGTCTCACGATCCCCGCACGGTCTGCGCGGAGCGGCTGTAGCCTGAATCGCAGTGCCCCAGCGGTGTCCCGTGGACGTACCGGCGGTCTTCTGATCCTCAGATCGGAGGTCCGAATCCTCCCGGGCGCATCGGTGGTGTGCGCCCTGGGTACAAGCGGACGATGACGCGCCGGGGAGCCTGGGGCGATCGGCGACGCGGCGCGCTCGGGGTGGTCTTCGCCCACCACCGCGAGCACGAGGCGCACCACGTCGTGGTGCTGATGACCCTGGCCGGGGCCCTGTCGCTGATCGCGGCAATACTCGTCGCGGGCGCTGCGGGTTACGGACAGATCGCCTCGCATCTCCGGCACGCGCACACGTACTGGTTCCCCTTCGCGATCGCCGGCGCCCTCGCCGCCCAGGTCGGCTACACGTTCGCGTACCGGGAGGTCGCCCACGTGGGGAGGGGGGTGCGCCTCGGCAGGCTCCACGCGGGCGCGATCGTGGCGGCCGGCTTCGGGATGTTCATCCCTCGCGGCGGGTTCGCGGTCGACATCGAGGCGCTCGAGGATCTCGGCGTCCCGCGGGACGAGGCCCGCGTCCGGGTGCTCGGGCTCGGCTCCCTCGAGTATGCCGTCCTCTCCACGGGCGCGCTCGTCTGCGCGATCCTCATGCTCGTCGACCACCGCCACGCCCAGCGGGCGGTGACCCTCTCGTGGACGATCGGCGTTCCCGCCGGGACCGCGCTGGCCCTGCTCGCGGTCCGCTACCGCAAGTGGCTCTGTCGCGGCCGCGTCGGGCGGTGGCTCGGCCCGCCGCTCGAGGCCATCGGCATCGTCGGGCAGATCGTCGCCTCGCCACGACGCCACGGCGCCGCCGCCTTCACCGGCATGGCGGTCTACTGGGCCGGCGAAGTGTTCGTCCTCTGGGTCTGCCTCGCCGCCTTCACGCGCGACACGCCGTCGGTGACCACGGTCGTCGTCGGCTACGCCACGGGCTACGCGCTGACGAGGCGGACGTTGCCGCTCGCCGGAGCCGGCGCGGTCGAGGCGCTCCTGCCGTTCGCGCTGACCTGGGTCGGGTTCGGGCTGGCCCCCGCCGTCCTCGCCGTCTTCTGTTACCGCGTCTTCAACCTCTGGCTGCCGCTCGGCCCTGCCGCCGCCGCGCTCTACGCGCTGCAGCACCGTGCGCCCGCAGGCCGGGACAGCTAGCGCCGGACGCCGAAGTCCGTGGTGATGATCGTGACGGGAAGCCCGTGGAAGACGCCCGGAGCGTCCACGACGTGAACGGCTGAGACGCCCATTTGCCGCCACTGCGGCGCGAGGAGGTTCCGAAGATGCTCGGGGCTCGCGATCCACAGGTTCAGGGCCTTGCCGGCGCTGATGCTCGGCGCCTCCCAGAGCAGGTTCTCGCCCACCGACCAGTGCTCGAAGCTCCGCGAGGGGAAGTAGTGCTGGATCCGCTGCCAGAAGGAGGCTCCGTCGGCCGACGAATGGGCGAAGTAGCCGAGCCTTCCCATCTCGAGCGAGTGCTGGCGCGCCGAGCTGTCGAGGCCCCTGGACTCGCGGAGGGGAACGAGGCCGTGCCGGGCGCGGAACGCGTTCACCGCAGCCAGGACCTGGCGGTTCAGCGTCTGCATGCTCCGCTCCGAGTGCCCCGTCGCGAGCGCCGAGGCCGTGAGGAGCCCACTCGCGGCGACCACGGCCAGAGCGAGGAGCAAGCGGACTGTCTTCGTGCCGTGCACGCTCACACAGTTGCCGCAGTCCCGGACGGACGCCATGGGCCGTTCGGCGCAAATTTGCCCAGGACGAGACCTACTCCTCCCGCGGTTTCGACCCGGCCCACTCCGGCAGAATGGCACAAGATGTCGCTGCGCGGAGACCCGCTCGAGCAGGAGGCGACGCTGCCGGACGGACGCGTCGTGGCGGTTCGCGTCGGCGTTGCCGAGGACTCCTACATCCCGAGTCGCGAGCTCGACACCGTCGTCCTCGAGCTCTGGGACGAGCGCCGCGGCGAGCACCTCGCCGGCGTTGCGACCGTCCTCTCGGCCGACGACGTCGGCCGGGCCCGCGCCCTCCTGCGAGAGGTCGTCGAGGGCCTGGGCGACGGGTCGCTGGCGCCTACCGCCGGCGCGCTCGAGCCGCTCGCGGATAGCGTTCCGGAGCGATGAGCGCCGCGACCCTGCACACGAACAACGGCGCGATCGCGGTCGAGCTGTTCGACGACGATGCGCCGAAGACCGTCGAGAACTTCCGCAAGCTCGCCGCGGACGGGTTCTACGACGGCGTGATCTTCCACCGGGTGATCCCGGACTTCATGATCCAGGGCGGCGACCCGACCGGGACCGGCTCCGGCGGGCCGGGCTACACGTTCGAGGACGAGTTCAACGACCATCCGGTCGCGCGCGGCGCGCTCGCGATGGCGAACGCCGGCCCGAACACGAACGGCAGCCAGTTCTTCATCGTCACCGCCGACGCGTGCCCGTGGCTCGACGGGAAGCACACCGTATTCGGCCGCGTGACCGAGGGCATGGACGTCGTCGACGCAATCTCGCAGGTCGACACGGATGCCGGCGACCGTCCGCGTGAGGACGTCGTCATCGAGCGCCTCGATCTCTGAGCGCCGCCCAGAGCGGCAGCCCGTACCAGAGCAACCCGACGACCGCGAACAGCGAGGCCGCGGCCGCGATCGCGGCCTCCAGCGAGATCACGTAGTCCATCACGAGGAGCACGACCGCCTCGAGCGCGACGGCCGAGGCCGCGATCCCGCCGATCGCGAACCGGTTGCCGACCCGGACCATGTGCTCCTTGTTGCCGTGGCGGAAGCGGAGCCGGTGGTACGAGCTCGGAGCAGTGAGGAGTACGGCCGACACGGCCGTCGCCAGGAACGCGATTACGAACACGTCTCGCTGGAAACCCGTGACGCGACTCCACCCTTTTGCGAACGGCACCGCGAGGAGGAAAGCGAAGAGGACGGTGACGCCCGGAAGGACGACCCGCAGCTCGTTCAGGAGCTCGATCAGCTCGCGGTTGGCGCGCTCCTTGGGCGTCTCCTCCGGCTCCGGCGGGCGCTCGGTCATGAGTGGACGCTACTGCCCCGGCGCGGCGAGGTTAAAGGTCTGCCGCGAATCGGCCGAACGAGGCTTACACGACTCTTGCAGATCTTTTAGATCTGTTTCATCCATGACTGATCTGATGATTCCGTGCCCGGACTGACGCGACGCCTCCTGCTCGCCGTCCTGGCGACGCTGGCGCCGGCCGTAGCCGCCTCTCCGGCCGGCGCCGCCGGGCACGCCACCTCTATCGCGAGGGCGACGACGGCCGCCAACGTCGGCATCGTCGACATCTACACCACCCTCGGCTACGAGAACGGCGTCGCCGCCGGCACCGGGATGATCCTCTCCCACTCGGGCGAGGTCCTGACGAACAACCACGTCATCCGCGGCGCGACGAAGTTCAAGGTTGTCGACGTGACGACCCACCGCACCTACCCCGCCACCGTCGTCGGCTACTCGGTCTCTCGTGACGTCGCCGTGCTGCAGTTGGCGCAGGCGTCCCGCCTCAAGACGATCAGGCTCGGCGCCTCGGTTCCGTTGCGGGTCGGCCAGCAGGTCGTGGCGCGCGGGAACGCCCAGGGGCTCGGCGGAGCGCCGAAGGAGGCGCGCGGCCGGGTCACCGCTCTCCACCGCCAGATCGTGGCGAGGGACGAGAGCGGAGGCTCCGAGACGCTGACCAACCTGATCGCGACGGACGCGCCGGTGGTGCCTGGCGATTCGGGCGGGCCGCTCGAGGACGCCCGGAACCGCGCGGTCGGCATGGTGACCGCCGGCTCGACGGCCGGGATCCGCCGCGGCTTCGCGATCCCGATCCGGCAGGCGCTCGTCTACGCGCGTCTCATCATGAAAGGGAAGTCGAGCGCAACGGTGCACGTTGGGCAGACCGCGTTCCTCGGCGTCAACCTGTCGGACGCCTCCGGCGGCGCCAGGGTCATGGAGGTGATCCAGGGCAAGGCGGCCGACGCGGCCGGGCTCGTCGCCGGTGACGTCATCACCTCGCTGAACGGCAGCTCGATCTCGTCGAGCGCGGACATCCGCACCGTCGTCCTCACGCTCGTGCCCGGAACGTCGGTCGCGATCGAGTGGACGGACGCGAACGGCAATGCCCAGACGGGCAGCATCACACCGACGAGCGGCCCGCCGCAGTAGCGCGCGGTACTCTTCCTCGCACGCGGGCGTAGCTCAGTTGGCTAGAGCGCGGCCCTTCCAAGGCCGATGTCGCGGGTTCGAATCCCGCCGCCCGCTTCTCTTCGTCCGGCTCCTTCGCTAGCTTGTTTTCTGTGGTGAAAACGGAGCTCAAGCGACAGGCGCAACAGCTGAGGCGAGACGGCCTCTCGATGAAGACGATCGAGAAGAAGCTTGGGATCGCTCGCTCGACCGTCAGTCTCTGGGTGCGCGAAATTGAGCTCTCCGACAGGCAGCGCGCGGAGATTGCGTTGCGTGGAGCATCGGAGCGCTCGCGCGCCCGTAGCGCGTACTACCGCGCCAGGCGACGGCGCTTTCAGGAGGAAGGGCGCGCACTGGCCAGACGCGGCGAGCCGTTGCACGCGGCCGGATGCATGCTCTTCTGGGCCGAGGGTTCGAAGCACCGCAACCTCGTTCAACTCGTCAATTCAGACCCCGCGATGATCGAGCTGTTCTTGCGCTTCGTTCGTCACTACTTCGAACCGCCAGACGCTTCGTTACGACTGATGTGCAACCTGTTTGCCGACCACGAGGAACGGCAACGCGAGATCGAAGACTTCTGGCTCAGCACGGCGGGACTATCGCGGTCGAGCCTAACCAAGAGCGTGGTGAACAAGTACTCGCGTTCGAGCAAGCGAACGCGAATGGGCAGGCTCCCGTACGGGACCTGTCGCCTCACGTTGCACAGCACACACGCGGTCCAGCACATCTACGGCGCGATCCAGGAGTACGGCGGCTTCGACCGGCCGGAGTGGCTCGACTGACTCCGCCGGCGCGCGCTAGCGTCACGGCGTGCACCCCTCGGCCGAAGCCGTCGGGCTCGCGCCGGCACTTGCTGTCGGGGTCGCGCTCGCAGCCCGCGGCGCGCCCGTCTCGCGCGCACGCCTCGCCGCCGGAGCGCTCGGGGTCGTGCTCGTGTTCGCCGCCTTCGTCACGCAGCTCGAGCCGCTCGCGAACCACACGTTCCTCTGGGCGCACCTGCTGCAGAACGTCGTCCTCGCGGAGTGGGCGCCCGCGCTCCTCCTGCTCGCCGTCCCGCCCCGGCTCGCCACCCGGGCCGCCGGATTCCCGCTCTTCCGGCCGCTCGTCGCGCTGCCGCTCTGGCTCGCCGTTTATTACACGTGGCATCTGCCGTGGATCTACGACACGGCGCTACGCCACCCGCACTCGCTCCTCCACGTCGAGCACCTGACCTATCTCGCCGCGGGGATCTGCGTCTGGTGGCCGGTCGTGCACGGGAAGGCCTCGGCCGGCGCTAAGGCCGCCTACCTCTTCGCCGCCTTCGTGCTCGCCTCGCCGCTCGGCCTCCTGCTCGCGCTGATCCCACGCGCCATCTACCCGTTCTACATCCACGCACCGCGCACCTGGGGCCCGGGCCCGCTCGCCGACCAGCAGATCGCGGGCGTGACGATGGCGGCCGAGGAGGCCGTCGTCTTCTTCGGAGCGTTCGCCGCCTACCTGCTGCGCTTCCTGGCGGACGAGCAAGCCGGCGGCGTGTTCAGACCGATCGCGCCGGAATCTCCAGCTCGAGCCCGGCCGGTCGGCCTGCGCGCAGCTCCCGGCTCCGCTCGGTGTCGGCGTTGAGTTCGGCCCCGAGCAGCAGCGCGATCCCCGCGAGCCACAGCCACGTGAGCATCACGATCACCGCAGCGAGCGTGCCCCACGTCTTGTTGTAGGAGCCGAAGCTCGAGGTGTAGAAGGCAAATGCCCCCGACACCGCGAGCCAGACGGCGGTCGCGAAGACCGAGCCGGGCGTGACGAAGTGCCAGCGCCGCTGCTCGACGTCGGGGCCGAGGTAGAGAAGCGTCGAGAAGGCAGCGAGCAGTCCCGCGAGCAGGATCGGCCACTCGGCGATCCACCAGATCCAACCGACGGCGCCGCCGGCGCCACCGGCGTGTGACGCGAGGGCCTGCTCTATGGACGGCCCGACGATCAACAGCGTCGCGACGAGAAGAAAGGCGACGCCGATGACCGCGACCATCCCTCCGGCCACGAGCCGCTTGCGGACGAACGAGCGTCGGTCCTTGCGGTCGTACGCGAGGTTGAGGGCGGTCATGTACGTGGTCATCGCGCCGGTCGTCGACCAGACGGCCAGCACGGAGCCGACGATCGTCATCGCGATCCCGGTCGACGGGTGCCGGTCGAGGCGGTGGAGGCTGCCGCCGAGCAGGCTCGTCGCCTGTGCCGGCATCACGTGCGAGAACTGCGCCATCAAGGCGGAGATCGTGTCGGGGCCGACGAGCAGCGTGAAGACGCCGACCGCCACGAGCAGGACGGACGGAATCGCGAAGAACGTCGAGTACGCCAGCGCCGAGGCGAGCATCGTCCCGTTGTCGTCGAGGAATCCCTTGAAGGCGCGGACGACGATCGCGCGCCAGTCGCGGAAGGACAGGTCGCGCAGTCCCGGGTCGCATAGCCGCGACTCCTTCCGCTCCGGCTGAGGAGTGCGCTCGTCCTCGAGCGGCGCCTCGTCGGGCAGCGGCCGCACCTGATCCGCCGCGACCGCAGGCCCGGCACCACGCCGCTGCTCGCGTGTCCGCATGCCCGGAGAACGAGGTGGGCTGCGATCCGGTTGCGGAGTCGGGGCGGGCAGATTCGAACTGCCGACTTCCCGCTCCCAAAGCGGGCACTCTGACCAGGCTGAGCTACGCCCCGAGAAGGGTCATTCTAAGTCCCGGTTACTCGGACTCGATGAGCGCGCGCAGCTCGGCGAGCTTCTCGCCGCGGAGCTCGTCGCGCTCGCCGCGGCCGATCCGGTCGAGCAGGCCGCGGACGAGCGGTGCGAGGTCGAGGGGGTTGAACGGCTTCGTCACGTAGTCGACCCCGCCGATGTCGAGCCCGCGCGCGCGGTCGCGGAACTCGGCCCGCGCCGTGAGGAAGATGATCGGGATGTGGTTCGTACGCTCGTCCTCGAGCAGCTCCTCGGCCACCCGCCAGCCGTCGAGGCCGGGCATCATCACGTCGAGCAGCACGACGTCGGGTTGCTCGCTCCGCGCGAGGTCGAGGCCTTTCGGCCCGTCCGCGGCCTCGAGCACCTCGATCCCCTCGGCCTCGAGGTTGACCCGGCAGAGCAGCCGGATCGGCGCCTCGTCGTCGATCACCAGCACCCGCGTCTCGTCTCCGTCCGGCACCGGCCGCGTATACCCGTCCATATCCGCACTCATACTCGCTCCTGGCCTTTCGCAATTGAATCGGCAGCTGCGGCCGGAAGCTCAAATGCGAACCGCGATCCCTCCCCCTCCTCCGACGAGACCCAGATGCGACCGCCCATGGCCGTGACGAGGCCGCGGGCGATGAACAGGCCGAGCCCGGTGCCGCCGGCGCCGGCTCGCATCTCGGCATCGGCGCCGCGGTAGAACTTGCGGAAGATCTGCTCCTGGTCGGCCTGCGGGATGCCGATCCCCTCGTCGGCGACGCTGACCTCGACCGTGTCCCGCCGCCGGGAGGCGCCCACCGTCACGGTGCCTCCGTCCGGCGAATAGCGGAGCGCGTTGTCGACGAGGATCGCGCAGACCTGGCGCACCTTCTCGGGATCCGCCTTCGCCGCGAGTGGCTCGTCGGGCAGCTCGACCACGAACTTGTGGCCGTCCACGTCGGCGCCGCCGACCGTCGCGAGCACCTGACCGACGACGTCCCGGACGTCCGTCTCGGCGAGGTTGACCTGGAGGTCACCGGTGTCGAGGCGCGCGACGTTGAGGAGCGTGTCGACGATCGCGGTCAGCCGCTGCGACTCGGACGCGATGTAGCGCAGGAACGTCCGCCGCTCCTCCTCGCCGAACATGACGTCCTGGCGGAGCAGCGTCTCGGCGAAGCCGTAGATCGAGGTGAGCGGCGTGCGGAGCTCGTGTGAGACCGTGCTCACGAAGTCGGACTTGACCTGCTCGACGAGCCGGTCGCCGGAGATGTCGCGGAAGGCGAAGATGCGACCGGCGACGGCCCCGACGGGGTCGCGCATCACCGCCTCGGTCACCGAGAGCCACACCTCCTCGCGTCCGCGCATGATCGGGACGAGCCGGTCGCCGCGTACGCGCTCGTCGGGCGACTCGAGGGTCCGCTGCAGCACGTCGACCGGCGTGCGGCCGAGCGCGGCCGAGGCCGGGACGCCCGTGATCCGCTCCGCGGCGCCGTTCCAGAGCACGACGTCGCCGTCGCGGTCGACCGCCACGATCCCGTCGGCGGTGTTGGCGAGGATCGCAACCGAGCGTTCCCGCTCGAGCGCAACGCGCTGGTACAGCTCGGCGTTCGAAAGCGCGGCGGACGTGCTCGCGGCTACGGCGAGGAGCGCCTCGATCTCTTCCTCGCGCCAGTCGCGCGGCGCAGACGCGTAGACGGCGAGAACGCCCAGCGTCGTTCCCTCCGGCCCGCCGACCGGCACGCCGAGGAAGGCGGCATTGCCGGCCTGCAGCATCGGGTCGAGACGGCGCAGACGCTCGTCCTCGCCCGCCTGCGGGAGCGAGAGCGGCGCGCCCGACTGGACGACGTCGCCCGCGAGCCAGCCGCCGGCCGGGCTCCGGGAGCCGAGCGCTGCCTCCGCGCCGACCCCCTCGGCCGCCGTCACGACGAGCTCCTCCTCCTCGAGCAGCCGGAACGCGGCGGCGTCGGCGTTGACGAGCGCCGGCGCCTGCTGGACGACCTCGTCGAGGACGGCCGCCGGGTCGAGCTCGCTCGTGAGCTGGCGCCCGGTGCGTGTCAGCTGCTGCGCGAGGGCCCGCGCTCCGCGCTCGGCCTCGAACAGCTCACTCCGCTCGAGCGCGCCGCGCGTCGCGTCGGCGAGGTGGCGGGCGAGCTCGAGGTCGTCGTCGCTGAACGAGCGCTGCTCGACGAAGAAGATGAGAGCGAGCCCCCTCCCCGCCTCGCGCGGGGCGTCCACGGGGACGGAGATGAGCGACCGGTAGCCGTTTGCCGCGGCGGCTGCGCGCAGATCGGGCAGCAGCCGTTCGTCCTCGGAGATCGACGACGAGACCAGGATGCGCCCCTCGGCGGCGGCGCGGAAGAGCGGGCTCTGATGCTCGGTCGCGCGCTGCTCGAAGATGCCGCCGAGATCGGCCGGCAGCTCGTACGCGCCGGCCGCCTCGAGACGGCCGCTCGAGGGCACGAGCACCGCAGCCGAGCTGCCTCCGAGCGCCTCGGCGGCAGCCTGGGCAATCGCCTCGAGCGTCGCCGGACGGGACAGGGACTGCCCGAGCACGGAGGCGATCCGGTAGAAGCCGCGCTGGATCCGCGCCTGGCGGGCGCTCTGCGTGAACATCTCCGCGTTCCGCAACGCGAGCGAGGCAAGCCCGGCGAACGCCTCGAGCACGTCAGCGTCCCGCTGCGCGAAGCGACGCCCTTCGCGCCGGCCGACGCCGAGGACTCCGCGCACCTCGTCGCTCCAGACCATCGGAGCAGTGATCACGTCGGTGAAGCCGTCGTACGCCGGGTGCGGGATCGGCGCCGCGATCTCGCCGTACGCGCTGTCGATCAGCGGCCTTCCCTCGCGCACGGCCGCGCCGGCGAGTCCCTGGCCGGCCGGGAACTCGAAGCCGAGCAGCGTGCGGTCGAAGCCGTGCACCGCGACGCAGCGGAAGAGACCGCGCTCGCGGTCGAGGAGGTAGCAATCGGCCGCATCGGCGTCGAGCAGCTGCGCGAGCTGGTCGGCGAGCCGCTGCAGGACGGCGGCCAGGTCGAGGTCGCTGCTGAGGACGTGCGCGGCGCGCAGGAGGGCGCCCTGCTGCGCGAGCCGCTCCTCGTTCTCCTCGAGCAGCCGGGCGAGGCGGAGCGCGAGCCCGATCTCCGCTGCGACGCCCTCGAGCAGCGCGAGGTCGCCCTTCCCCCACCCAAGGGCTGAGGGGCGGTGGACGGTCACGAAGCCGGCCGGCCGCTCGAACACGAGGACCGGGACGGCGACCGCGGTCATTGCGCCGACCGTCTCCACAACCGGCCGCTGCTCCTCCGCGGCGCGCTCGAGGAGCTCCCGCTCGGGCGTCTCCTCACCGAACGGCTCGAGCCCCGCCTCGTGCCACTCGGCGCCGACGTGCGAGTGGTCGGGGAAGTCGCCGATCCGGACGAGACACCGAGAGGCCTCCAGCGCGCGCGCCGTCGCCTCCGCCGCGCCGGTCAGGGCGGCGGGAAGATCGAGTTCGCTCCGCAGACGCCGGGCGATCGAGGCGAGCAGCCGCTCGCGCGTCAACGCCTCCTCGAGCGCAAGGCTCGTCCGCAGCTGCTCGAGCGCCAGTGCAGCTTCCGAGGCGAGCGTCTGCATCACGGCAAGATCCTCGTTCGAGAAGACCCGCGGCTTGTCGAGCGTCGCCACCGAGATCACCGCGGTCACGCGCTCCTGCACGAGCAGCGGGACGAAGGCTGCGCTCTTCGCTCCCACGGCTTCGGCGAGGCGGCGGCTGACCACGCCGGAGCTCGCCGTGTCGTAGACGGTCATCGCAGTGGCCTCGAAAACGGCGCTCGCGATCCCCGACGGCTCGCGCTCCAGGTCGAGCCGCAGCTCGCGCCACCAGTCCAGGTCCTCGCCGAGCGAGCGCGCGAGATAGCCCGTGGCCTCGCGCGCGTCGTCCGAGACGAAGGTCAGAGCGGCGAAGCCGACGTCGAAGAGCGCCGCGAGCTCGTCGAGCAGCGTCCGCGCGAGGCCATCGACGTCCTTGCTCCGTGCCAGCTCGTCGGCGACGCGGCTGACGCTCTCGAGCTCGCGCGCGGATGAGCCACGACGCCCCTGCTGCGCGCCGCCGCGGCCGAGAATCGCAGGCAGGAGCAGTACTGCGGCCGCAGCGCGGCCGAGCGCGCGAACGGGCGAGGGCACGTCTGGGGTCCTCACTGGGGCGACAAAGTGTACGGCGGCGGCCCCGTCGGGGCCAGAAGCCGGCCCAGGACGTGGAAAAGCCCGCCGCTCGGGGGGTCGGTGCGGCGGGCTCTCCCGATTGCTCCCCGCAAGGCGTCGAAGACGCCGCGGTTCGCATCGCCCAGTGCAAGGGAGGTTAGAGACCGTTTGCGGGGCAGACAATGGGCCGTCCGGCCCATCTTTGCAACGCGCAAAGATCGCCTAGTGCGGTTCTTCTCACGCCCCGCTAACGCAGCCCGGCTATCGTGGCCGCGCAGTGGTGAAACGCCTTCTCCTCGCCTCGCCGCGGGGCTACTGCGCGGGGGTCGAACGTGCGGTCGAGACGGTCGAGCGGGCTCTCGCGCTGTATGGGAGCCCGGTCTACGTCCGGAAGCAGATCGTCCACAACTCCCACGTCGTCCAGGACCTGCGAGCGCGCGGCGCGGTCTTCGTCGACACGCTCGCGGACGTGCCGGAGGGCGCGACCGTGGTCTTCTCGGCGCACGGCATCGCACCGGCCGTCCGGCGCGAGGCGGAGGAGCGAACGCTGACGACGATCGACGCCACCTGCCCGCTCGTGACCAAGGTGCACGCCCAGGCGAGCCGCTACGCGGAGGCGGGCTACGCCGTCGTGCTGATCGGACACGGAGGGCATGAGGAGGTCGAGGGGACGCTGGGCGAGGCGCCCCAGGCGATCGTCCTCGTCGAGTCCACGCAGGACGCCGAAGGCGTCTGGCTCCCCGGCGACCGTCCACTCGCGTACGTCACGCAGACGACCCTCTCGGTCGACGAGACGAACGAGATCGTGGCGGTCCTGCGCCGCCGCTTCCCCCGCATCAAGGGGCCGGCCCGCGAGGACATCTGCTACGCGACCTCCAACCGGCAGTGGGCGGTGAAGGAGCTGCTGGGCGCGGTCGACCTGCTGCTCGTCGTCGGCTCGCCGAACTCTTCGAACTCGCAACGGCTCGTCGAGGTCGCCCGCGCCGAAGGGACTCCCGCCCGGCTCGTCGACGACGTGCGTGGGATCGACGAGCGCTGGCTCGAGGGCTGCGAGACCGTCGGCCTCACCTCGGGCGCGTCCGCGCCGGAGCGGCTCGTGGCGGACGTCTGTGCCTGGTTCGCCGCGCGCGGTGCCGAGGTGGTCGAGCAGGCGACTGCGCACGAGGACGTGAGCTTCAAGCTGCCCGTCGAGCTGCGACGCGCAGAGCGCACGGCCGCGTAGAAGCTTCTCCTCGAGTGGCCACGCGCCCGGCTGGGCGAACGGTCACGCGGCGGCGTGCGAGCTCTTCTCGAGCTTCAGCTCGTCGCCCGCGATGCGGATCTCGGTCGCGAGCACCTCGCGCGCGATCCAGTCGCCGTGCCTGTCGACGAGCTCTCGCTGCGCCTCCGGCACCGCGAGCACGATCCGGTCCGTCAGCTCGAAGCCCTGCTCCTTGCGCAGCGAGTTGACACGGTGGATGAGCTCGTAGGCCTCGCCCTCGAGCAGGAGCTCGTCGTCGAGGCCGAGGTCGAGCGCGACCGTGACGCCGTCCCCGGACGCGACCGCCCAGCCCTCGCGCCCGCCGCGCTCGACGAGCACCTCGTCGGGCTCGAGCTCGCGCTCCAAGACGCGGAACCGGCCGCCGGGCAGCTGCTCGAACTCGCCCGCCGCGAGCGCGGCGCGCACGGCGCCGAGCTCCTTGCCGAGCTGCGGGCCGAGCACGGGCAGGTTCGGCTTCACGCGCAGCTCGACGGCCTCGACCGCGCCGAGCTCGACGTCCTTCACGCGCAACTCGTCCGCGACCTCCTCGACGTGGCCGTCGACCTCCGCGCCCTCGACGACGAGCCGACGCAGCGGCTGCCGCAGCTTGATCCCTGACGTCGAGCGTGCCTGCCGGCCGAGCTCCACGACGCGCCGCACCGCGGCGATCTCCGCCAGCAGCGAGCGATCCGGCTCCGCGACCGTGGGCCAGCCGGCGAGGTGCACCGACTCCGGCCCGTCGGGGACGAGCGTCCGCCACAGGTGGTCGGTCACGAAGGGAAGGATCGGGGCGACGGCTCGCAGCGACTGCACGAGCGCGTACCAGAGGGTCCGCAGCGCCGCCTCGTCGTCCGCCCAGAAGCGGCGGCGCGAGCGGCGGATGTACCAGTTCGAGAGATCGTCGACGTACGCCTCGAACTCGCGCATCACCGCCACCGTCTCAAAGCTCTCGTAGCCGTCTTCCGCCGCGCGGACAAAGGCGTTCGTCCGCTCGACGAGCCAGCGGTCGAGCGGCATCTCCCCGGTCGGCTCGAGCTCCGACCAGGACGGCCGGAAGCCCTGCACGTTCGCGTAGTCGACGAAGAACTTGACCGAGTTCCAGAAGGTGAGGAAGCGGCGCTTGACCTCTTCCGCCATGCCGTAGCCGAAGCGAAGCTCCTGGGCCGGGTTCTGCGAGCAGTACAGCCAGCGCATCGTGTCGGCGCCCATCCGCTCGAGGGCGTCGTTCAGGTCGATCGCGTTGCCCCACGACTTGTGCATTTCGCGACCCGTCTCGTCGACCACGTTCTCGTAGGTCAGCACGCGGCCGTACGGCTGGCGGCCGGCGAGGGTGATCGCCATGAAGCACTGCGAGTAGAACCAGAGGCGGATCTGCGCGCGGCCTTCCGAGACCCAGTCCGCCGGGAACCACTTCTCCCAGTAGGCATGGTCGGGGAGGTCGGCGCCGGAGAGCCCGGCCGAGGCGCCCGTTGCGTAACCACGCTCGATCCACTCGGGGTTGCGCCAGCCGAGCGTGGAGAAGTGGACGATGCCGGCGTCGAGCCAGGCATCGCCGACGTCGGGGATCCGCTCCACCTCGGCGTCGCAGCTCTCGCACCGGATCCGGACTCCGTCGATCCAGGGGCGGTGCAGCTCCTCCAGCTGCTCGAGGCCCGAGACGGCGCGCTCCTCGAGCTCCGCGCGCGACCCGATCACGTTCAGGCGCCCGCACTCGCACTCGTAGAACGGGAGCGGCAGGCCGAAGTAGCGGCGGCGGGAGATGTTCCAGTCGCCCATGTTGCGCAGCCAGTCGTCCATCCGCTTTCCGTACTGGGGCGGCGTCCACTCGACGGTCGCGTTGCCCTCCAGCATCGGCTGCCGGATCTCCTCGGCGGAGATGAACCAGTCGTCGACGACGCGGAAGACGAGCGGCGTGCGGCACCGCCAGCAGACCGGGTAACGGTGGGGGATCGATGTGGCCTCGACCAGGAGGCCACGCTCGCGTAGGGACTCGACGACCGGGTCGATGACCTCGTCCGTCGACGAGCCGGCGAGCTCCCCGTAGCCGGCGAGCATCCGCCCCGACTCGTCGATCGGCGCGAGCACCGGAAGATCGTGGACGCGCGAGAGCTCGAAGTCCTCCGCGCCGCAGCCCGGCGCGATGTGGACGACGCCCGTGCCCTCGTCCAGCGAGACGTCGTCCCACGGGATCACCCGATGGACGACCCCCTCCTGGGCCTCGAAGTGGTCGAACGGGCCTTCGTACTCGAGCCCGACGAGCTCCGAGCCGCGCACGCGCTCCTCGAAATGCTCCTCCGGATAGCGCTCGACCGCCACCCATTCGCCGACGTCGTTGCGCCCGTACTCCGCGTCGGGATTCACGGCCGCCGCCACGTTCGCCGGCAGCGTCCACGGCGTCGTCGTCCACACCACGAGCGACTGGCCCTCGCGGCCGCGCAGCGGGAAGCGCACGAAGAGGGACGGATGCTCGAGCTCCTCGTAGTTCTCCTCCCCCGCCTGCTCGTGCTTGGAAAGCGAGGTGCCGCAGCGGGGGCACCACTGCGTCGAGCGGTGTCCCTTGTACAGCCAGCCCTTCTCCTGGACGGTCTTGAGGAAGCGCCAGATGTACTCGATGTTCGTGTCCGAGAACGTGAAGTAGTCGTTGCCCCAGTCCATCCACATGCCGAGCCGCTTCGACTGCGCGGTCTGGATGCCGGAGAACTTCGCGACGAAGTCGCGGCAGTCGCGGGCGAAGCGGGCGAGGCCGTACTCCTCGATCTCGTGCTTCGAGTTGAAGCCGAGCGCCTTCTCGACCTGCACCTCGACGTGCAGCCCCTGCGAGTCGAAGCCGTTCTGGTAACGGAGGTCGTGGCCCCGCGACGCCTTGTAGCGCTGGAAGACGTCCTTCAGCGTGCGCCCGATCCCGTGGTGGACACCGGCAGGTCCGTTGGCCGTGATCGGCCCGTCCATGAAGGAGAAGGTCTGGCCGCCGCGGTTCTGCTCGCGCAGCTTGGCGAACGTGCCCTCCTCGTCCCAGCGCGCGAGCATCGCCCGCTCGAGCTCGGGATGGTCGGGTTTGTCCGGTAGAGGCTGGAAGATTGGCTCCCGCATCGGGAAGGCAAGTCTAGGCCGAGGCGTTAGGCACTATCGGGAGCCTGGGTAACAGGATCCCCGTCCAGCGAAAACGAAAGGAAGCAATGGCAACAGACGTCACCGACGCCACCTTCGAGAGCGAGGTCCTGCAGTCGGACGAGCCGGTGCTCGTCGACTTCTGGGCGGAGTGGTGCGGGCCGTGTCACGCGGTCTCGCCCGTGCTCGAGCGGATCGCCGACGAGCGCAACCTCAAGCTCGTGAAGGTGAACATCGACGAGAACCAGGATCTCGCCATGCGCTACGGGATCCAGTCGATCCCCAACATGATGCTCTTCGAGGGGGGCTCGCCGAAGGCCTCGGCCGTAGGCGCGATGCCCAAGGGCATGCTCGAGCGCCAGCTCGGCTTCGACGGCGCCAGCTGACCATCGAGAGCGCGGCATCTCGCCGCGCTCCCCTGCCCTCACGAATCGCCGCGAGCTACTCGGCCGGCTGCGCGGTGTCGCGGCCCTCGACGAACCGCAGAAAATCCGCGTGCTTGGCGAGATACGCCTCGAGCTCCCCGAGTCCGGCGCCGGCCCAGTCCTCGAGCCACGTCTCGGCGATGTCGTCCTCGATGCAGTGGAAGCCCCGCTCGCTCATTCGTGGGCATCATCGACTCGAACCCGGAGAATGGCTATGGGCCGTTCGGCTCAACTTCGCAAACCGCCGGACCTAACCAAAACGGACACCTAGCAATGCCTCGCCGCTCCGCCACCCAGCACGAGCTCGCCCGGATCGAGCTCCTCGCCGGGCTGCCCGGCGAGACGCTCGCGCAGCTCGCGCGACACATGGAGCGCGAGGAGGTCGCGCCCGGCGCCGTGCTCGTGCGCGAAGGCGAGGCCGACGACCGCTTCTACGTCGTCTTCGCCGGCGTCCTCGCCGTGAGCCAGCGCGATCTCGGCGCGCGCGGCCTGCTCCGGCCCGGCGACTACTTCGGCGAGGTCGCGCCGGCGATGAACGTGCCCCGAACGGCGACGATCTCCGCCATGACGCCGGCCGTCGTCGCGAGCTGCGACCGGGCCACGTTCGATGAGCTGCTACGCCCCCTCTTCGCCGACGACGAGTAGCTCGTCGAGCACGGCGTCGCTGAGCGCGGGCCACGCTTCCTTCGCCCAGTCGCCGAACCGCCGGTCGGTGAGGACGCCGCAGGCGACCCCGGCGCCGGGGTCGACCCAGAGAAAGGTGCCGCTCGCGCCGAAATGGCCGAACGTCCGCTCCGAGTTGCTCAAACCCGTCCAGTGAGGCGACTTCGCGTCTCGCAGCTCGAACGTCAGCCCCCAGTCGTTCGGCTCCATCCGGCCGAGACCGGGCAGAACGCCGGAAAGTCCCGGAAACTGGACGGCCGTCGCCTCCGCGAGCGTCTCGGCCGCGACGAGCGTCGGCCGCAGGAGCTCGCGGCCCAGCTTGAGCAGGTCGTCGAGCGGCCCGCGGTAGCCGTGCGCGGGTGAGCCCGCGATTCGGCCCGCGAGACCGAGCGGCCGGACAACGGCCTCCGCGAAGTACTCGCCGAACGGCATCTCTGCCCGCTCCTCGAGCAGACGTGCGGCAAGCTCGATCCCCGAGTTCGAGTAGATGCGGCGGCGGCCCGGCTCGGTGAGCGGCTGCTCGCCGTCGACCGGCAGGCCGGAGGCGTGGGCGAGCAGATGCCGTAGCGTCGCGCCGGGCGGGCCGGCAGGCTCGTCGAGGTCGAGAGTGCCCTCCTCGAGCGCGACCAGCAGCGCGAGGCCGGCGAGGATCTTCGTGACCGACGCCCACGGCAGCTCGACGTCGCCCGGCCCGCGGGTCGCGACGACCCCGTCGGCGCGCGCGACCCCGGCGGCGGCCGTGCCCGCGTTCCAGCCGTCGATCGTCCGCAGCGCTTCCACCTCGCGGGATACTAGGAACGTGGCACGCGTCGCGGTCCCCGCAGTCTCGCCCTTCGCCGCGACCGTCGGCTACTCGCGCGCCATACGGGACGGGCGACACATCTACGTCTCCGGAACCGCCCCGGTCGGAATCGAGTCCGACGATCCCTACGAACAGGCGAAACGCTGCCTCGCGATCATCGTGGACGCGCTCCGGGAGCTCGGCGCGGGGCCAGAGCACGTGGTACGCACGCGCGTCTACATCGTCGACCCGTCCGACTGGGAGGCCATCGGGCGCGCACATGGCGAGCTGTTCGGCCGGCATCTCCCGGCGACCGCGATGCTCGTCATCTCGAGGTTGCTCGATCCCGCCTGGAAGGTCGAGATCGAAGCGGACGCGCTCCTTCCGGAATGACGCTTGTCACGGTCGGGGTCCGAGCCTGTTCCCGACGTGACTCGAGTAGGCAGGTAGGCTCGCCGCGCCATGCGGCTCGCGACCCTGGCGGGGCTGTACGTCGCCGTCGTGCTCTCGGCGCAGATCGGCGCGAACAAGATCGTCCGACTCCCGCTCACGCACCTCGAGGCGCCCGGCGGCGTCTACTCGATCGGTGTCGCCCTCGCCCTAGTGCAGCTCGCGCACCACACGGGTGTGACGCGCCGCGACGGCGCGCTCAACGCCCAGCTGCTGATCGGGCTCGGGTTCGTCGGCTCGGCGCTCTTCGCCGGCTACATCGCGCTCGTCGTCCATTCGCATCCCGCCTTCCCGGGCCAGGAGTTCAACAGCGCCGTCGGCTCGACGTGGCGGATCGTCGGCGCGAGCCTCGCGGCCTTCATCGTCTCG
>DASXDE010000012.1:0-18132 GCA_036490825.1 Gaiellaceae bacterium | reverse complement strand
GGGATGTTCGGCGGCTTCGGCGGCGGCAACAGGAGCAGCAACGACAACAACCAGGTGCCGATCTGGCTGATCGTCTTCCTCGTCTCGGTCGTCGTCTACGCGATCAGCTTCATCCTGATCCGGACGATCTCTCGCTACCGCGAGTACGCGGCCGACCGGGGCTCCGCGATCATCACGGGCGCGCCGGAGAACCTCATGAGCGCGCTCCAGAAGATCTCGAGCGGCATCACGCAGATCCCGCAGCGCGACCTGCGCGAGGTGCAGGGGATGAACGCCTTCTTCATCATCCCGACCAACTGGAAGACGAACATGAGCGAGTGGATGATGGATCACCCGCCGCTCGAGAAGCGCCTCGCCGCCCTCGGGGAGATCGCCCGCGAGATGGGCAAGCCGGTCTCGTAGGTCGGAAACGCTGCGCGTTTCCGACCTCGGCTAAGGAACTGCGCCCACGGGAGACCGCGGTCTCCCGTGGGCTTCGTGCTGAGGACGCATTGGGCTTGTGTAGGGGTCGGACGCTTGGTTCCGTCGCGAGCGCGCATGCCTGCGGCGTGCACGCTCGCTGGTTCGCGGCGGCGTAACGCGACGTTACGCCGCCGCCTTGGCGCAAAGAGGGTTCGAAACGGTTGAAGCCCGCAAGGCCGGAGGCCGAACCGCGCTCGCGCCGGCCCTCTTGGGGCCTGCGCGCGAGCGCGCAAAAGAAGACCTTCGCCGAAGGACTGGCAAACAAAACAGCACGAAGCGAGCCGGGAACTGCGCTTCCCGGCTCGCGCAGCTCCTTCTCCCAGCTCGCGAAGCGCCAGCTTCGCGAGCTAGATCGGAGCGTCGAAGAGTGCGAGCCACTTGCTGAGGTCGGGCTCGACCGGGAGCTCCTTCTCGAGCTTCGCTTTCAGCTCGAGCTCCTCCGCGTTGTCTCGCTCCTGCTTCTCGCCGGTGGGAATGAACGGCCACCAGGTGCCCGTCTTGAAGCCGTAGATCCAGTACACGGGATGGCCCGAGCTGAACGCGGAGCCGTCGAACCGGAACGCGGCGGCCAGAAGCTGGCCGCCGAAGCCGTGCTCCTCGAGTTCCGAGGCGAGCGCGTGGACGCCGGCGACCTGGTCGTCGAGCTGGTCGTCGTGGACGATCACCCACTCGAAGCCGAACGAGTCGGTCTTGCGGTCGACCGTCGAGCCGGAGCCTCGCGCGACACTGCGGAGAAGCTCTTCGGCGTCGTTCTCCGTGGAGGTGAACTCGCCGGCCGAGAGCGGCTTGAAGATGAGCGCGGCGTCGCCGGCGGTCTTGAGCGAGCACTCCGTGTCGAGCGTGACGGCGGCGGTCGAGAGTGCGAAGAGGCGGTCGGCCGCCGGCTCCTGGAGCTTCTTGCGGCCGAAAAGGATGTCGCCGAGCCTGGTCAGGACTCGGTTGTTTCCTCGGCCGGCTGCGCCGCCGGTTCTGCGGCGGGCGCAGGCTCTCCGTCGCCGGCCGCGATCTCCTTCTGCGGCGTGCCCGAGCCGACCTCGGCCTTGAGCTTGGCCAGCTCGTCGTCGACCTGCGTGGAGGAGGAGATCTGCGCGAGCTCGCGGTCGAGCTGCGTCTGATCGCCCGTGGTGAAGTCCTCGAGCGCACCGCTCGACGTGAGCTCGTCGATCGCCGACGCGCGCGCCTGCATCTCCTCGGTCTTGTCCTTGGCGCGCTGGATGGCGAGCCCGGTGTCGTTCATGTGCTGGCCGATCCCCGTCGCAGCCTCGCCGACCTTCACCTGGGCCTCCGCTGCCGAGTACTGGGCCTTGAGGACCTCCTTCTGGGAGCGGAAGGACTCGATGCGGGTCTCGAGCTGTTGCTGGGACGCGATCAACTTCTCCTGCTGGTCCTCCAGCTGCTTCACCTGCGTGTCCATGTCCTGCAGCTGCTGCTGCGCGAGCGCCTTTCGCTCGAGCGCCTGCCGCGCCAGGTCCTCCCGGTTGGCCGAGACGGCCTGCCGCGCCTGCGTCTCGAGCTTGACGACGTTCTGCTCGAGCTTCTGCTGCTGCAGCTCGAGCCGCTTCTTCGAGGTGACGACGTCGGCGACGCCACGCTTCACGTTCTGCAGCTGCTCGAGCATCTGCTCGTACGAGTAGTCGAGCGTCTCGGTCGGGTTCTCGGCCCGGTTCAGCAGCTTCGAGTACTTCGCCTTCACGATCAGCGCAGTGCGAGAGAGCAGGCCCGCCATCAATCCTCCTCGTGGGTAACGTCGGTTAGCCTAGCCGCATGCTCGTGGAGCGGAGCATGCATCCCGACTGGCTCAGCAACGCCTATTTGCTCGCGGTCGAGGACGGGCCGGCGGTGTTCGTCGACTCCGGCGCCGACGTCGGGCCGCTCGTCGAAGCGGTCGAGCGGTGGCGGGTGACGCCGGTCGCGCTTCTGCGCACGCACGGGCACGGCGACCATGTCGAGCACGAGGACGAGCTCGTCGGCCGCTACTCGATCCCGGTGATCGCCGAGCCGGGCGAGTGGAAGTGGGACGGCCTGGCGGTGCGGGGGCTCGCCACGCCCGGACACTCCGACGACGGCCTCTCCTTCGTCGTCGACGGCGAGCTGGTCGCGACGGGCGACACGTTGTTCCGCGACGCGGTCGGCGGCGGTGACGTCGGGGCGGTGCGCCGCTCCGTGATGGACGTGCTCCTCGAGTTGCCCGACCCCACGCGCGTTCTGCCGGGCCACACCGACGAGACGACGATCGGGCGGGAGCGCCGGGAGAATCCGTTCGTCCGCGTCTGGAGCGGCGGGGAGGAGGAGGGCACCGAGCGCGTCCGCGTCGGCGGGCGCGACGCGACGCTCCTCGTCTGGTCGCCGGACTACGACGGCAAGGGCAAGGCCTGGGTGCGCTTCGACGACGGCGACGAGGCGATCGTCGGCGGCTCGCGCGTCGAACGCGGCGGCTGAAAGGACCTGTCCGAAACGGACAGTAGGTTGCGCGGCGTGCGCCTGATCGTCGCCCGCTGCGAGGTCACCTACACCGGCCGTCTCTCGGCCGTGCTCCCGGAGGCCGTGCGCCTGCTCATCCTCAAGGGCGACGGCTCGGTGCTCGTCCACGACGACGCGGGCGGCTACAAGCCCCTCAACTGGATGACGGCGCCGACCTTCCTCGCCGACGAGGGCGACCGGCTCGTGGTGACGAAGCCGAAGAGCGAGGACGCGCTCGAGATCCGCCTGCTCGAGGTGTTGAGCGACGTCGCGCACGACATGGGGGAGTCCGCCGCGCTGCAGAAGGACGGGGTCGAGCGCGACCTGCAGGAGGCGCTCGCGGCCGCGCCCGACGAGCTCGGCGAGCCGCTGACGCTCGTGAAGCGGGAGTGGGCGACGGAGGTCGGGCCCGTCGACCTGATGTGCAAGGACGAGGCCGCGGAGTGGGTCGCGGTCGAGATCAAGCGGATCGGGACGATCGAGGCGGTCGAGCAGCTGACGCGCTATCTCGAGTTCATCCGCCGCGACCCGGCGAAGGCGGACTGTCGCGGGATCCTCGCGGCCCAGCGCCTCAAGCCGCAGGCGGTCGCGCTCGCGGAGTCGCGCGGCATCCGCTGCGTCACGGTCGACCTCGCCGTGCTGCGCGGCGAGCGCGAGCCCGACCTGACGCTCTTCGCGGCCTAGCCTCGGATTGCCGCGACGGTCGCGGCGACGCCGGCCCGGACGCCGTCCGGGTGCGCATACGCAGCCGAGCCGAGCAGGAGCATCACGCCGTCGCGCGTGCCCGCCCGCTCGAGCTGCTCCCGGGCGTTTTCGGCCCCGACCCCACCGCCGATCACGGCGGTCGCGGGCCGGGCGGCCTCGATCTGCTCCCGCACCTCGTCCTCGGCGTCGAAGGTGCGCGGGGAGAAGGAGCCGACCTGGACGTAGTCGGCGCCCAGCGCCCGCGTGAGCCCGGCGAGGACTCCCGCCGACACCGACACCGGCCCGCCGCGGCGCAGGAACGCCGAGCCCACCCGATGGGAGAAGACGGGCAGGCCGTACTCGCGCAGCCGGGCGATCGAGCCGAGCCCCGCGAGGAAGGCGTTGACCATCAGCGCCCGCGCCCCGGCCTCGACGATCGCGGCCGCGTCGGCGCCGGTGACGTTCGCCGCGTACACGGCGTGCTCGGGGAGCGCGGCGTTGATCGCGCGCACACGCTCCGGCGAGGAGCGCTGCAGCTCGTCGTCCTTCACGAGAGCCGCGCCGCCGGCGGCAAGCTCGGCGGCGACCTCCGCCGCCTCGTCGGGCGTCAGCCCCAGCGCCGGCTTCACGATCGCGCCGACCGAGACGCCCGGCGCCGCCGGAAACGCCGGTCCCGGCAACTCCTCCGGCCACTCGACCTCGACCAGCCGGCACGACTCCATGTCACCGCGATCTGCCCATTCGCCGGCGACGCAGGCCGCGAGCAGCTGCTCGGCGCTCGTCTCCCCGTCCAGCGCCGGGAAGTCGACCGTCACCCGCTCTCCCACGACGTCGACCACGCGCGCCCGCATCCGCTCGCGCCCGTCGGGGAGGCTCACCGACTGCAGGATCGCAAGCGTCTCGCCCCAGGCCGGCGGTCGGATTTCGTAAACCGCGCGCACCCCCGTATCGTAGGACCGTCGAGGCGGACGAAGGAGGGTTCAGATGGCAGTGAAGCTGCACCGCTGCAGCGGACAGTGGGTCAAGATCAAGGGCCATCCGTGCTGGCGCGTCGAGAAGGCGCTGAAGGACATGGGCGTGGAGTACGAGCGCGTTCCCGGCCCGCAGTCGAGGAGCAAGCGAGACGCGATCGTCGAGGCCACGGGCCAGAACAAGTACCCCGCGATCCAGTTCGAGGACGGGAGCTTTTACCGCGAGGAGTCGAAGGACATGGAGCGGACGATCCGCGAGGGGCGCCTGATGGAAAAGGCGGCTCCCGCCTAGCTACACTGAGCCGCCGCGGGGCTATAGCTCAGCTGGGAGAGCGCCTGGATCGCACCCAGGAGGTCGTCGGTTCGAGTCCGACTAGCTCCACCTCGCGGAGTAGACGGACGATCGCGACAGGTCTATCGTCCCGTCGATCAGCCGTCCGATCGCGCTAGCCACGCTCGCGGCTGCGGCCCTTCTCGCCGTGGCGGTCGGAGCGGTGGCCGCGGACGGCAGCACCCAGCTCCGGGTCGGGCTCGTCCTCGAGCAGCCTCTCGTCGGCCGTGCCAGCGATCCGTTCCAGTACGGCGCGTACCGCGGGCTCTTGCGGGCGGCGCACCACCTGCACGTCGGGGCAAAGGCGGTCGCGCCGAGCCCGACCGGCACCGGCGACGCATACCTCCCCCCGTTCTTCTACCTCGCGCGGCAGCGTTACGACCTGGTGATTGCGGTCGGATTTCTCGAGGCGGATGGGCTCTCGAAGGTGGCGCGCAGATTTCCACACCTGAAGTTCGCCGTGCTCGACGCGCCCTGGACGGCGGTCAAGCCTCCGCGCGCAAACGTCGAAGGGACCGTGTTTCATACGGAGCAAGCGGCGTATCTGGCGGGCTTCGTCGCCGCTCGCGTGGCAGACCAGGGCCCACCGCCCCATGTCGTCAGCTCGGTCGGAGGCATCCCGATTCCGACGGTGCAGTCGTACATTGCGGGCTTCCAGGCAGGAGCGAAGCGCGCGGATCCCAAGATCAGACTCCTGAATGCGTACAGCTATGACTTTCTCAACCGGACGAAGTGCAAGCACGCCGCGCTCGACCAGATCGCCCACGGCTCGCGGGTGGTGTTCGACGTTGCCGGCGCCTGTGGCATCGGCGCACTCGAAGCGGCGAAGCGGAAGGGCGTCTACGGAATCGGTGTCGACATCGACCA
The DNA here is from genome assembly GCA_036490825.1 of Gaiellaceae bacterium. Lineage (GTDB taxonomy): Bacteria > Actinomycetota > Thermoleophilia > Gaiellales > Gaiellaceae > Palsa-739. The sequence continues at coordinate 12,357 of DASXDE010000012.1, read as the reverse complement.
GTCGTACCTCGGGAAGTTCATTCTCACGAGCGTTGTCAAGAACCTGAACGTCGCCGTCTACGACCTCGCCAGGCTGCTCGTCGACGGCCGGTTGCGAACGGGAGGCAACCTGACCTTCGATCTGCGCAATCACGGGGTGGGGCTCGGGAAGTTCAGCTCCCGCGTTCCTCGCGGGCTTCGCCGCCAGCTGGCTCCTCTCGCAGCACAGATCGAGCAGGGAAAGATCGTCGTGCCGGCGAAGCTCAACCCGCCGCACTGAACGCGACCCAGGTCGCACCGTCTCCGGCGGCGACGGCCGACAGGCCTTTTCCGAGGTGCAGCGTCCCGGTGACTTCAACGCCCGGGCCGAAACGTGAGAGGTCGCCGCCGGTGTCCAGCGCCCAAAGTGCGCCGTTGCCCACTGCGAGCGACGTAGGTCCGAGCATGCCCACCCGATCGCCGGGTGCGAGGCTGATCGGGTCGATCTGCTGAATCGTGCCGCCCAGGATCAGCCACAACACGCCCCGCGCATACACGGGGGCGACCGCCCCGGCAACAAGCGCCTGGGAGCCCGTCGGTTTCGCGGTCCGCGGATCGATGCGCAGCAGTCGCTCGGCCTGCGTCGTCAGCCACACGGAGCCCTCTCCCGTGGCCAGGCCGGTCGGGGTCCCGACGCTCAGGCGCCGGTCGACCTTATTCGTGCTCGGGTCGATCCGCAGCAGCTGGTTACCGCGCGTCGCCCAGACGTAGTGTGGGTCGACGGCGAGGTAGAAGACCGGGGTCGGGGCGAGTGTCGGCTTGCCGAGCGGGAGCGTCGCCTGCACCTGATTGAGGCGCGGGTCGATGCGCGTCACGGTTCCGTCGTTGCCGTCGGCGACCCAGACGGAGCCGAAGCCGACCGCGATGTCGTTCAGGTCGTCGCCGATCCCGATCGTGGCAGCGAGCTTTCCCGTCTCCGGATCGAGCCGGCTGACCGTCCCGTCGTCGGCGTTCGCGACCCACACGCCCCCGGCCCCCACCGCGATCGCGACCGGGCGCCTGCCGACCTGGACGTAGCTCTCGACCTTCTTGCCGCTCTCGTCGAGCCTTGCCACCGAGTTCGGCGGCACGACGATCGCCGCGGACCTTCCGCCCGTCAGCACGACGGCGGCGGCCGCTGCGCCGCCGAGAATTGCCAGCCCGAGCGCGATCGCCGCCAGCGCGCGACCCGGCCGCCGGTCTGCCGGTGGGCGATCCGGTCCGCCCGGGTCGATGCGCGGAGGAGCGGCGAGCGACGGATCGTGGTCGAGGATCGCCCGTTGCAGCGCCTGGAGCTCCTCGCTCGGCTCGAGCCCGAGCTCGTCGCGCAGGACGGCTCGCGCGTCGCGATACGCGTCGAGCGCGTCCGCTTGCCGGCCCGATCGGTACAGCGCGACCATCAGATGGCCGCGCAGTCGCTCGCGGAGTGGATGCATGCGGACGAGCGCTTCGAGCTCCGGCACGAGATCGACGTGCTGCCCGAGCGCGAGCTCGAGGTCGATGCGCCTCTCGATGCCCGTCGAGCGGAGCTCGTCGAGGCGCTCGATCTCGTGTCGCGCGAAGTCCTCGTACGCGAAGTCGGCGAGTGCGGGCCCCCGCCACAGCGCGAGCGCCTCGCGCAGCTTGGCGGCGCCGGGCGCACGCTCGAGCGACCTTGCCTCGGCCATCAGCTCCTCAAAGTGGCGCGCGTCGACATCCTCGGCCGCGACGGTCAGCCGATACCCCGCCCCGACCGTCTCCACCGCCTCCTGGCCGAGCTGCTTGCGCAGGCTCGAGACGTATCCCTGCAACGCCTTCGCCGCGGTTTCGGGTGGACGGCCGCGCCACAGCTCGTCGATCAGCCGGTCACTCGAGACAGCCTCGCCGTTGTGGAGCAGGAGGATCGTGAGCAGCCTGCGCTGTTGCCCGCCGCGCAGCGCGACCTCGGTCTCGCCGTCGCGAACCTCGAGCGGGCCCAGAATCAGGTACCGGATTCGTCCCAACCAAGCGACCGTACAACCTCGCGCGGTCGCCGTTAAGAGCGGGCTCTTACCGAGGCTTTACCGCTTTTCACCGTCTCCTTGGCGGCTCTCCCGATGCTGCCGGACATGGAACCGCAGCGGGCGGTTCGGGAGCAAAGGAGAGCACGGTGAACGTCACGCACAAGATCAAGGCAGCGGCAGCGACGCTGACGGTCGGCTTCCTGCTCGCAATCGCCTTCGCCGGGGCGGCCCAGGCCGGCAACGGCACGTCGGCACAGGTGATGAAGGCGCTGCAGGCACGCAGCGACGCCTGGAACCGCTTCTACCACCTCGGCGCCTACAGTCCGTCCACCGCGGCGGTGCAGCGCCGCAGCGACGCCTGGAACCGCTACTTCCAGCTCGGCGCCTACGGCCGGGCCGCGGCCGCGGCGGAGCAGCGGCGCAGCGAGGCGACGAACCGCTACTACCGCCTCGGGCGGTACGCGGTCGTCGGCGAGACGAGCCGCTTCGTCTGGAGCGACGCGGGCATCGGCGCGGGCGCGATGCTCGGCCTGATCATGCTGGCCGGCGGTCTGACGGTCGTGGTTCGGCGCCGCGGCGCCGGCAACCCGTCCTTCCCGAGCACGACCTGATCCGTCGGCTCCGGCTCTCGGGAGGCCCGGGAGACCGGGCCTCCCGCTATGAGTGCATCGCCATCGCCGCGGCGAGGGTCAGGGGGACGAGCACGAGACCCAGGCGCGTGTAGGTGGCGATCGAGGCGCGCGCGCCCGCGTCGCGCGCGGCCTTGAGCCAGAGGACGGCCGAGAGCGAGCCCGTGACGGCGAGGTTGGGCCCGAGGTCGAGGCCCAGCAGGAGCGCGTCGGGGTGAGTGGGTGGCCGGGCGGCGAGGAGGACCGTCGCAGGCAGGTTGTTGAGGACGAGTGAGGCCGCCGCGCCGATCCCCGCCGCCGCCCAGGCGCCGCTCGAGTCGAGCGTGTGGGCCGGGCCGTGCCACAGGCGCGCGAGCGTGCCGAGGAGGACGCTCGACGCGAACAACGCTGCGAGCATTCGTCCGCCGAGCCGCGGCCGCAGTCGTTGCGCGGCCGTGACCGCGACACCGACCGCGAGTACCGGGACGGCCGGGCTCCGCAGCACGACGACGAGCAAGGCGGCCGCGACCGTGGCGGCGACGCCGAGCCGAATCCGGAGCGGAGGCGGCCCGGCGAGGGCGGGTGGGACGGTTTCCCGGGGAGGAAGCCTGACGGCGACGAAGACGGCCGTGATCGTGCACGCGACGAGCCAGGCCGGAAGCATGTGTGCCGCGAAGGACGTACCGCTCTGTGGATCGCCGTGGAGCACGAGCAGGTTCGTGAGGTTGGAGCCGGGAAGCAGCAGCGACGCGGAGTTGGCCATGAAGACCGAGCCGTAGAGGAACGGCCGCTCGTCGAGCCCGCGGCGGCGCGCCGCGTGGACGAGCACCGGCGTCAGGAAGACCACCGAGGTGTCGAGGTTGAGGACCGCCGTCACGAGGGCGACGAGCCCGAGCAGGGCGATCAGCAGGCTGTGCGCGCCGAGCCGGGAGCCGGCGAGGCGTGCTCCTAGGGCTTCGAACAGCCCGTCCTCGGCCGCCGCCGCCCCGATCAGCAGCAGTCCCGCGACGAGCACGAACGGCGGCCACGCCTGGTCCGCGGCCGATACGATCGCGTGCGTAAGCACGCTAAACAGTAAAGCAAGCTAAATCAATGCCACGCCCGCGTCACCATCCCGAGAGCCGTCAGGCCGCGGAACGGCTCGTTCGCACGGCGCCGCTCGTCAGCCGCTGGATCGAGCGCCTGCTCGCCGCGCACGACCCGCCGTTCACGGTCGCCCAGTACCTCGCGCTGCAGGCGATCGCGGACGGGGAGGTCGTCGGCGCCGAGCTCGCCCGCCGCACAGCCGTCTCTCCGGCGGCCGTCTCACAGCTTCTCGCCGCGCTCGAGGAGGCGGGCCTCGTGACTCGCGATCGGCTCCACGACGACCGCCGGCGGCACCGGCTCGCCCTGACCGAGCACGGCCGTTGGGCGCTTCGTTCCGCACAGACCTCGCTGCGCGAGCGGCTCGCCGGGCTTCTCGCCCACCTGCCGCCGGCCGAGACCGACGCACTCGCGCGCCTGCTGGAAAGCCTCGAAGCCTCGCTGAGCGGCACTCCGCCGCCGCCGCGGCCGCCCAGGCGTCCGTGATCCTCGTTTGGCGACTCGCGCAGCGGGGATTTTTCCCTGCACCACGGACGAAGGAGCGAACGAATGGCGCCGGAAACGAAGTCGGATCTCGTCGAGGAGCTGAGCTCGCAGTCCACGAAGGCCGAGCTCGTCGAGCTGCTCGGCTCGCGCCTCAAAAAGGACGAAATCTCCAAGCTGCTCGACGACGAGAGCGACGGGACGAAAGAGGAGCTGTTGCGGAAGCTCGGCTCGCGCAGGAAGGACGAGCTCGTCGAGGCCGTCGAGAGCCGCCTGACGAAGGACGAGATCGAGAAAGCGGTGGCCGCCGGCCGTGACGACGACGAAGGGGAAGACGAGGCCGAGGAACGCTCGGGCTCGCAGCAGCAGCGGCAGCGTTCCGAGCAAGGCTCCGAGCAGCGGTCGACGCAGCGAGACGACCGCCAGGGCGACCGGCGCGACGAACGCGGCGAGCAGCGACGCACCCGCCACGTCGACGACACGGACATCGACTGGAGCGCCGAGCTCGAGTGGGCACCCGCGCCGCGGCCGACCCCGGCCCCTGTCGCGTTCGTGGGCGCGGCGCCGTTCATGCCCGGGGCCCGCGTGCGCGTCGACCTTTCCGGTCTCCCGACGCTCGGCGTCTTCCTCGGCAAGGGCGCCTCGGCGGCCGGGACGATCACGGGCGTGAACGCCCACGAGAGGACCGTGCGGGTCCATCTCGATGCCTGCTTCGAAGGAGAGAAGGAGATCTTCCTGCCGCCGGAGCGCATCTTCCTCGACCGATGAGACGAGTCGCGCTGGCCCTGGGCGCCGCCGTCCTCGCAGCCGCGCTCGTGCAGAGGCTCCGCCGCCGCGGCGGCTCGGAGGACGTCGTCCGCGCGTACTTCGACGCGTGGTCGGAGGGAGACGGCGAGGCGATGCGCGATCTCGTGACGGACGACTACCGGGCGCACGTTCGCACGCTCGAAGGCACCGAGGAACGCAACGCCGACGAGCTGGTGGACGTCGTGGACGGTCACGCGGAGGCATTCGCGGAGGTCGAGTACGAGCTTCAGGACGTCCTCTGCCACAACGGGCACGTCGCGGTGCGGGCGACCATGCGCGCCCGCCACCAGGAGACGGAGCGAGAGGGGGAGATCGACGGAATCGCGATCCTCCGGCTCGACGACGGACGGATCGCCGAGGAGTGGTCCAGCTGGGACTACCTGGACCTTGCGAGCCAGCTCGGGCTGGCGGGAGGCGAGTAGGCGCGGTTTGCCGACTTCCGAGCCCGGGGACTCCGATTTCACGGCCGCGCTGTAGGCCGACTGAGCAACAGGAAAGGGTGATCAGCAGTGGCCGTGATGCAACGCGAATCGTCGGCGGGCTACATCACACGGGCCCCACGCTCGAGCGGCCTGGCCGACGTCCTGGAGATCCTGCTCGACCGCGGGCTCGTCATCGACGCGTACGTGCGCGTCTCGCTCGTGGGCATCGAGCTTCTGACCGTCGACCTGCGGGTCGTCATCGCGAGCGTCGACACCTACCTGCGCTTCGCCGAGGCCGTGAACCGGCTCGACCTGCGCCAGGTGGACGATTCCAAGAGCATCCCCGACCTCTTCGAGAACGGCGGCGAGAAGCTGGCCGAGACGAAGACGAAGGGCGCCGTCGAGGGCGGCATGGACGCCATCAAGGAGAAGATCGGCCTCGGCGGCCGCGGCGGGGACGATGACGACGACGATGAGGACGACGGGCGTTCCCGCAGCGGCTCGCGCAGCCGCAGAAACGACCGGTGAGCAGGCTCTACCTCTACGGCGTCACCCGGCCGCGAGAGATCGTCGAGCGGCTCGCCGAGCAGGGGATCTTCCTGGTCTCCGCCGACGGCCGTGCAGCCATCGTCTCGGACGTCGAGGACGGCCCCGTCGAGGCCACGCGCCGCAACCTGCTCGCGCACGCGGACGTCGTCGAGCAGCTGCACGAGGCCGGAGTCGTGCTGCCCGCCCGCTTCGGCCATGTGCTCGAGAGTCGCGATGAGCTGCTCGAGCTGCTCGCCGTGCCCGAGATCGAGCAGTTGCTCGAGCGGCACGAGCGCACCTGCGAGCTCACGCTGAAGGGCACCTACGAGGAGTCGGTGTTCGCGGAGGTCGGCGCCGGGCTGCAGTCCCTCCGTCTCGCCTACCGTGCCGAGCCGTCCGTCGAGGCCGGGATCGCGCTCGGGGAGGCTGTCGGAGAGGAGCTCGCCGAGCGGGGTGCCCGCGACCAGTCGCTCGTTCTCGACGTGCTCGCTCCGCTCGCCGTCGACGTGGTCGTGACCCAGCCCGCGGGCGAGCTCGCCGCCTTCGACCTCGCGCTCCTCGTCGGCCGCGATCGGGTGAAGGACGTCGAGGCGGCTGTCGAGGAGCTTTCCGCGGACCTGTCTCCACCGCTCCACTTCAAGCTCGTCGGACCGCTGCCGCCGTACAGCTTCGTCCGGCTCGGCCTGCCCGCCGTGGTGGCCTGATGGGACTCGTCGGCGGCCTGCTCACCCTCCCGCTCGCGCCCGTGCGCGGGCTGGCGTGGGTGTTCGACCAGGTGATCGAGGAGGCGGAGACGCAGCTCCACGACCCGGCGCGGATCCGGGCGGAGCTGGCGGACGCCGAAGCCGCCCTCGAGCGCGGCGAGATCGACGAGGAGACCTACGAAGAGCTGGAGCGCGAGCTCCTGGAGCGGCTCCATGTCTGAGAGCGGGAAGCGGCTGTCGCCGCCTCAGCTCGTCGGACGCGCGCGCGAACAGGTGGAGGAGCTCTTCGGCAAGCCGATCGAGGCGGTCTCCGGCTTCGAGCAGTCCAACGGGGACGGCGACAGCAAGGGCTGGACGGTGACGCTCGAGCTGCTCGAGCTCCCGCGCATCCCAGACACCACGAGCCTGCTCGGCACCTACGAGGCGATGCTCGACGGGGACGGGAACCTCCTCGCCGCGCACCGCGTCCGCCGCTATCCACGCAATCAGTCCGACCCCGCCCGGCAGCGAGAGGAGAACGAATGAGCACGCTCGAGACACGTGCCCAGTCTCCCTCCGGCGCGTCGCTGGCCGACCTGCTCGAGCGCGTGCTCGACAAGGGGATCGTGATCGCCGGCGACGTACAGGTGAACCTGCTCGACATCGAGCTCCTGACGCTCAAGCTGCGGCTGCTCATCGCCTCCGCCGACACCGCCAAGTCGATGGGGATCGACTGGTGGGAGCACGATCCCGCGCTGAGCTCCCTTGCCCGCGACCACACGCTGGAGCAGGAGAACCGCGAGCTGCGCGAACGGCTCGACCGACTCGAGCGCACGATCGAGGGGAACGGCCGATGAGCGCCCTCGACGACCTCGCGCGGATCCTCGCCGAGCGCGAGCTCGACGTCGGCGACCTGATCCGGCAGGCGGAGGAGGACGCGCGCGCGGACGTGGCGGAGACGCTGCGTCGCCTCTTCGCCGACGACCTGCTGCGGCGGGTCGGCGAGCGGCTCGGCGGCAGGCAGCTCGTCGCTCTCGCCGGCGTCGCCGGCGGGTTGAGGCCTCTCGTGCTCGAGCTTCAGTCCGGCGACCTGGACGACGAGGCCCGGCTCGAGCGGCTCGTGCGGACGCACAACGAGCTGCTGCTCGGCGCGCTCCAGGAGGGTGCGGTCGTCCCGTTCCGGTTCGGCACGACGTTCCCCGACCGTGCGGCACTCGAAGGCTGGATCGAGCAGCATCGCGCCGCTCTCACGGCCGAGCTCGAGCGTCTGCGCGGCGCCGCGGAGTGGAGCGTCGAGCCCGTCGGCAGCGTGCCCGACGTGGACGCGGGCGACTACCTCGAGGCGCGTCTCGCCACCACCGTGCGGCCCGGCTTGCGAGAGCGGCTCGCGACGGCGAGCGAGGAGGCCGCCGGCGACGCGTACCTCGTGGCGTCGGCCCGGCAGGACGAGTTCGCCGCCGCCGTCGCCGAGCTGGAGGCCGAGGGCTACGAGCTGCGAGTCACCGGCCCGTGGCCGCCGTACTCGTTCGCGCGCCTGCCGTGAGCGACGGCCTCGTCGACCTCCTCGACTCGCTCGTCGACACGGGAGTCGCCGCGGGTGGAGACGTGACGATCTCCGTCGCCGGCGTCGATCTGATCGCACTGCGCCTCAAGGCCCTGCTCGCCTCGGTCGGCACCGACGGTGCCGACGACCTCGCCTTCCCGCACCGGGAGCGCCGGGAGCGGCGGGCGCGTCTGCCGGCGCGCGTCGACGCGGACGAGAGCTCGCTCCAGCGCGGGCTGGCCCAGCTCGTCCTACTGCTCGTCGAGATCCTCGGCGAGCTGCTCGAGCGGCAGGCGGTGCGGCGCATGGCCGCCGGCAGCCTCGACGACGCCGATGTGGAGAAGCTCGGGGCCGCCTTCCTCGCCCTGCACCGGCGCGTGGACGAGCTGTACGACGAGCTCGTCGGCGAGCCGACGACGCGGCCGCTGCTCGAGAGGCTGGGTTAGCGGAACGCCTCGACGGCGCGCGCCGCTAGTCCTGCGGGCCTCGCACCGTGAGGAAGATCGTGCCCCCGACGTTCTCGTAGACCGCCGCGCAGCGGAGCGAAGGATCGGTGACGGTCTGGAGCTGGTACGTCCGGGCGGACTCCGAGAGGCCGAGATCGCTCGCCGCGGCACGCACCGCCGCCTCGGCGGCGGGCAGCGACGGGCAGCTCCTCGTGAGCGGCCGCAGCTTGTCGGCGAGCTTCCGGGACGCCGTCTCCGGCCCGGACGGAGCAGCGCCCGAGATCAAGGTGACGGTCCTGCTCGCGGGATCGACGATGTCCGCGTTCGTGCAGCGGCCCTGGTCGCGCATGGCGACCGTCCAGCCGGTGAAGCCGAACCGAGCCAGCTTCGCGTCCGTGAGCGCGGTGGCGGCATTGCCGTCGAGACAGCCCGAGTTGAGCCCGTTGACGTAGTCGTCGAGAGATTCCTGCAGCTGGATCAGCGCCACGTCCTGCGAACGGCCGGGAAGCGGCTTCCAGCCGGCCTGCGGCTCCTCGCCGCGCGGGATCACCGTCACGCCGCCGTGGCCGTTGTCGTAGGCGACGAGCGGGGGAGGAGTGGCGCCGCTGTCGCGCTGCAGTTGCAGGGCGCAGTCGGCGGCCGGATCGCCGGACGTCGCGGGGATGACGGTGTCGGCGCCCGCGACCGAGCATTCGATGCTCGTGGTCTCCCGCGCCGACGAGCCGAGGATCGCCCAGGCCGTCGCGGCGGTTGCGGCCGCGGTGAGGAGTGCGAGAGCAAGCACGAGTGGGCGGCGCCGCCGCTTCGCCTGCAGGGGCCGCTCCCGCCGGCCGTGCGGAAGGCGGGTCAGGCCGGCGAGCAGCTCTTCGGGGCCGGCGGCACCGAAGGCGGCAGCCGCCTCGAGGTCGGAAACCGGCGCCAGCCGCCGCAGTGCTTCGATCGAGCTATGTCCACTCATGCTCTTCTCCTCCGCTGAATCGGATTTGCGCCGGCCGGAGCGCGTCGCGCAGGCGCTTGCGGGCGCGGTGCAGGCGGAGCCGGACGACCCCGCGGCTCACGCCGAGCGCGACCGAGAGCTCCTCCCTCGTCAGTCCCTCCCACGCGACAAGCGACAGCAGCTCGCGGTCGGACTGGTTCAGCGCCGCGAAGGCGCGCGCGAGCTCGCTCGTCCCTTCGGCCTGGCGGGCCGTGTCGAAGGCCGCCGGCTCGATGTGCGCCGTCAGGCGCTCGCCCAGGGCGGTGCGCCTCCGCTCGCCGCGGCGCTGGTTCGCGATCACGCGCCTCGCGACCCCGAACAGCCAGGGCCGCAGCTCGGCGCCCTGCGGGCAGGAATCGAACCGACGCCAGAGTGTCGCGAAGGTCTCGGCGATCGCCTCGGCCGCGTCCTGCGGCTCGCGCACCCGCCGCAGCGTGTAGCCGCAGATCGGTGCGTAGAGCTCGCGATAGACCGCCTCGAACCGGGCGCGACGCTCCGCGACCTCGTCAGCCATCGGGTCATCCTGCACGAGCTGGACATGTCCGGCTCCCGCCGCAGCGTTTCAGGGCACGCAAACGCAGGCCCCGCCCGGCCCGCGTCTCGCGTCGGAGCTCAGTTGACGGAGCCGGACGGCGGCGGCGCCCCGCCCCCGTGTCCACCGGGCGGACCCATCGCGTCGAACGAGCTGTCGAGATGGATCTCGACCGTGCTGCCGTCCGACTTCGTCACGGTGACCTCGTAGCCGTTGCCGAAGTAGTCGGTCGTGACGTCGCCGGCCGTTCCTTCGCCGACCGCCTTGACTGCGGCGGCCTGTGCCTTCGTCGCCGCCTCGCCCGTCACCGCCTTCTCGTGATCCTCGTGCGCGGCCGTGCCCGGTGCCGGGCCGCCGAAGCGGCCGCCGGGCCGCTCCGCGACGTCGAACGAGCTGTTGAGGTGGATCTCGACCGTGCTGCCGTCCGATTTCGTCACGGTGACCTCGTAGCCGTTGCCGAAGTAGTCGGTGGTGACGTCGCCGGCCGTTCCTTCGCCGACCGCCTTGACCGCGGCGGCCTGTGCCTTCGTGGCCGCCTCGCCCGTCACCGCCGTCTCGTGGTCCTCGTGCGTCGCGCTGCCGGGGGCCGGGATGTTCCGCAGCGCCGGAGGTGTCCGGCTGCCCGTCGTCGTGGTGCCGGAGTTGGATGTCGCCGCGCCGGCGACCGTAGCGCCCCCGACGGCGGCTCCGGTGACGGCGGCGAGGCCGAGCCCTACCTTCTTGATCTTGCCGAGCATGGTTGCTCCTTCGTTCGACCGGGGTTCGTCCCGGGTTCACGAACACCATGCGGCCGCCGGGTTGGAGACGGCTTCGTCGCCGCTGGGAGGTTGCTGTGGAACGGATTCGCGGCGCTTTTTCAGGTGATTCACAGGAAGTGGTGTCAAGGTTCGGGTCATGAGCGAGGCGAGCGAAAACGGCGGCAGGATCCTCGTCGTCGACGACGAGCCGTCGATCGTGGACGCCGTCGCGACCGCGCTTCGCTACGAAGGCTTCGAGGTGCGGGAGGAAGGGACGGGTCGCGGCGCGCTCGCCGCGGTCGCGGACTTCGAGCCGGATCTCGTCGTCCTCGACTGGATGCTGCCGGACCTCGAAGGGGTGGAGGTCGGGCGCCGCCTGCGCGAGCGGGGCTTCAGGACCGCGATCCTCTTCCTCACCGCGAAGGACGCGGTCGAGAACAAGGTCGAGGCGCTCAGGGCCGGCGGCGACGACTACGTGACGAAGCCGTTCAGCCTCGCCGAGGTCGTCGCGCGCGTGCAGGCGATCCTGCGGCGCACCGCCGGCGACCTGCCGGGCGACCTGCTCCGCTTCGCCGACGTGACTCTCGACGAGGCGCGGCACGAGGTGCACCGCGGCGACGCGCGCGTCGACCTGACCGCGACGGAGTTCTCGCTGCTCCGGTACTTCCTCCTCAACCCGCGCCGCGTGCTCTCGAAGGGGCAGATCCTGCAGAACGTGTGGCGCTACGACTTCGGCGGCAACTCGAACGTCGTCGAGACGTACGTCAGCTACCTGCGCAAGAAGCTCGACTCGCTCGGGCCGCCGCTGATCCGGACGATCCGGCAGGCGGGCTACATGCTCGACGAAGGGGAGTAGGTGCGCCGGCTCTCGCTGCGCACCCGGCTTCTGGTCGGAGTGATCGCACTCGCGGCCATCGGCCTCGTCGCGGCCGACGTCGCGACGTATTCGTCGCTGCGCTCCTACCTCTTCGGGCAGGTCGACACCACCCTGAACCAGGTGCACGTCGGCATCGAGAGCGCGGTCTTCGGCGGCAGCGGCGGACCGTCGGCCACGCAGGTTCCGGGCGACTGCGTGCAGTTGCGCCGACTCGGTGGCGGCGCGAGCGAGCCCCAGTGCTTCCGCGCGTTCCCCGGGGAGGAGGAACAGCCGCTGCCGAGGCTGCCCGCACATGTCTCCCTCCCCTCGCGGCCGAACACGCACGAGGGAGACCGCGTGACCTACTTCACGGTTTCGGCCGTCTCAGGGGCGGTGCGCTACCGCGTCCGAGCCTCGGAAGAGGCACAGCATCCGGGCTACGTCCTTCTGATCGCGCAACCCTTGCACGACGTGGACAGCACCCTCCACCGCTTGCTGCTGATCGAGCTCCTGGTCACCGCGGTCGTGCTCGCGGCGCTCGGCGCGCTGGCGCTCTGGATCATCCGCATCGGCTTGCGCCCGCTACGCCGGATCGAGCAGACGGCGGCCGCGATCACGGCCGGAGACCTCTCGCGCCGGGTCGAGCACGTGGATCCGCAGACCGAGGTCGGACG
>DASXDE010000011.1:0-5667 GCA_036490825.1 Gaiellaceae bacterium | reverse complement strand
GTCGCACGCCGACGAGGCGCACCGGCTGCGCGAGGCGGCGGACACGAAGAACCTCGCCGAGACGCTCGCCTACCAGACCGAGCGCTCGCTCAAGGAGCACCGCGACAAGCTCGACGAGTCCGACGCCTCGACGATCGAGGGTCGGGTCATGGAGCTGCGCCAGGCGCTCGAGAGCGACGACCTCGGTGAGATCCGCGCCAAGATGGACGCGCTGCAGGAGGCCTCGCACAAGCTCGCCGAGGCGGTCTACGCCCAGGCGGCGCAGCAGGCGCAGGCCTCCGCGAGCGGCGGCAACGGCGAGCCCGCCTCCGACGACGAGGTCGTCGAGGAGGGCGAGTACGAGGTCGTCGACGAGGAGGCGCCCACCTCGTGAGCGAGGAGCACCTTCAGCAGGAGGAGCAAGAGCTGCAGGAGGAGCCGGAGCAGGAGGTCGACGACCGCTTGCTCCGGCTCGCCGCCGACTTCGAGAACTACAAGAAGCGGGCGGCGCGCGAACGGCAGGAGTACGTCGCGCTGGCGAACGAGCGGCTGATCGGCGAGCTCCTCCCGATCCTCGATGACCTCGAGCGCGCGCTCGCGGCGGCCGAAGAGCACCAGGAGGCCCAGCTCGAGGAGGGCGTGCGGCTCGTCCATCGTTCGCTCGCGGGGCTGCTCCAGCGGCACGGCGTGGCGCCGATCGAGACGGAGGGCAAGTTCGACCCGCACGTGCACGAGGCGCTGCTGTCCCAGCCGTCGGAGGCGGAGGAGGGGTCGGTGATCGACGTCGTCCAGAAGGGCTACAAGCTCGGCGACCGCGTCGTCCGGCCCGCCCGGGTCGTCGTGGCCGCGCCGCAGGAGAACGATGGCTGAGACGCTCTACGACACGCTCGGCGTCAAGAAGGGCGCCTCGGCCGACGAGATCAAGAAGGCGTACCGAAAGCTCGCGCGCCAGTACCACCCCGACACGAATCAGGGGGACAAGGCCGCGGAGGAGCGCTTCAAGCAGGTGCAGACGGCGTACGACGTCCTCGCCGACCCCGACAAGCGCAAGGCGTACGACCGGTTCGGCTCGGCGAACGGCCGCGGCGCGCCCGGACCGGGCGGCGTCAACGTCGACTTCGGCGACTTCGACTGGAGCGGCGACCTCGGCGACATCCTCGGCGGCATCTTCGGCAACTTCGGCGGCGCCGGTCGCGGCGCCCGGGGACGCGCGCGCACGCAGCCCGTGCGCGGCGCCGACGTCGAGACCGAGGTGCGGCTCTCGTTCGAGGACTCGCTGCGCGGCGCCGAGGCGAAGGTGCCGGTCGAGCTGACCGTCGCCTGCTCGCAGTGCGGCGGGACGGGCGCGGAGCCGGGCACTGCGCCGGTCATCTGTCCGGAGTGCAACGGCCGCGGCGTGATCTCGGAGTCGCAGGGCCTGTTCGCGCTGTCGCAGCCCTGCCCGCGCTGCCGCGGCAACGGCACGGTGATCGAGAAGCCGTGCTCGAAGTGCCACGGCTCCGGCCGCGAGCGCCGGCGGCGCACGTTCACGGTGAAGATCAAGCCGGGCGTCAAGGACGGCACGAAGATCCGGCTCAAGGGGAAGGGCGAGGCTGGCCAGCACGGCGGGCCGAACGGCGACCTGATCGTGGTCACGCGCGTGGAGTCGTCGGCGACGTACGAGCGCCGCGGCGACGACCTGATCGTGCAGGTCCCGGTCTCCTTCCCGACCGCTGCGCTCGGCGGCAAGGTCGAGGTGCCGACGCCCGAGGGGACGGTCTCGCTCACGATCCCCGCCGGCTCCGAGGACGGCAAGCTGCTGCGGATCAAGGGTCGCGGCGCGCCGAGGCTCAGCGGCTCCGGCAAGGGAGACGTACTCGCGCGCGTCCGCATCCAGGTGCCGAAGCGCGTGAACAAGAAGGAGCGCGAGCTGCTCGAGGAGCTGGGGAAGGCGGTCGGCTGATGGACGACGAGCTGCTCAAGCAGGGGCCGCGGGAGGCGCCCGAGCCGGAGACGGCGGAGGAGCGCTCCCGTCGGGCCGGGCTCAAGACGGCCGGCGGCGGTGTCGCCGCGGGCGGGATCGGGCTCGCGAAGGCCGGCCTCCTCGGCAAGTTCTTCCTCTGGTGGTTCGCCTGGAACGGCGCGATCGACGCCTGGCGGATCGGCGGCTGGGTCGGCGCCGCGATCGTCGCGCTCGTGATCGGCGCGTACGTCGTCTATCACCGGCGGAGGCAGGCCGCCTGATGGAGACCTCGGACCGGCCCATCTACATGATCTCGGTCGCCGCCGACCTCGTCGGCATGCACCCTCAGACGCTGCGCATGTACGAGACGAAGGGCCTCGTGCGGCCGCAGCGGACCCCGGGGGGCACCCGCCTGTACTCGGAGGCGGACGTCGAGCGGCTTCGCATCATCCAGCGGCTCACGACAGAGCTCGGCCTCAACCTCGCCGGCGTCGAGCTCGTGCTGCGGCTCGAGGACGAGCTCCGCAAGGCGCACCTGCAGGTCGAGCGCCTGCAGCAGCAGCTGCGCCGGGAGGTGCAGAGCGTGCACAAGCAGTACCGCCGCGACCTCGTGCTCGTCCGCGACGAGCGGCTTCCCGAAAGGCAGTGATGGACTTCAACAGGCTCACGATCAAGGGACAGGAGGCGGTCGCCGGCGCGCAGGAGCTCGCGCGCCGGAGCGGCAACCCCGAGCTCTATCCCGAGCACCTCCTGCTCGCGCTCCTGGAGCAGGAGCTGCCACGCGAGCTCGTGCCCGACGCCGAAGCGCTCCGCGCGCAGGCCGAGGCGACGCTCGCGCAGAAGCCCAGGATCGAGGGGACGCAACAGCAGCCCGGCGCCTCCACCGCGTTCTCGAAGGTGCTCGACCGGGCCTTCGAAGAGGCGAAGAGGCTCGAGGACGACTACGTCGCGGCGCAGCACCTCCTGCTCGCGCTCGATGCCGTGCCGCGCGACCAGCTGCTCGCCAGGATCGCCGAGGTCACCGCCGGCCGCCGCGTCACCTCGCAGGACCCGGAGGGCACCTACCAGGCGCTCTCGAAGTTCGGCCGCGACCTGACGGAGGCGGCGGAGAGCGGGAAGCTCGACCCGGTCATCGGCCGCGACGAGGAGATCCGCCGCGTGATCCAGGTGCTCTCGCGCCGCACGAAGAACAACCCCGTCCTGATCGGCGAGCCGGGCGTCGGCAAGACCGCGATCGTGGAGGGGCTCGCGCAGCGGATCGTCGCGGGCGACGTCCCCGAGTCGCTGAAGGGGAAGCGCGTCTGGGCGCTCGACATCGGCGGCCTGCTCGCGGGCTCGAAGTATCGCGGCGAGTTCGAGGAGCGGCTCAAGGCCGTACTGGAGGAGATTCAGAACGCGGCGGGCGAGATCATCGTCTTCATCGACGAGCTCCACACGATCGTCGGCGCGGGCGCGGCCGAGGGCGCGGTCGACGCCGCGAACATGCTCAAGCCGATGCTCGCGCGCGGCGAGCTCCGCTGCGTCGGCGCGACGACGCTCGACGAGTACCGCAAGCACATCGAGAAGGACGCGGCGCTCGAGCGGCGCTTCCAGCCCGTCTTCGTCGGCGAGCCGTCCGTGACCGACACGATCGCGATCCTGCGCGGCCTGAAGGAGCGTTACGAGGCGCACCACAAGGTGCGGATCCGCGACGCGGCGCTCGTCGCCGCGGCGGTTCTCTCCGAGCGCTACATAGCCGACCGGCAGCTGCCGGACAAGGCGATCGACCTCGTCGACGAGGCGGCGTCCAGGCTGAAGATGGAGATCGAGTCCTCGCCGGTCGAGCTCGACGAGGCGAACCGCCGCGTGACGCAGCTCGAGATCGAGCTCGCGGCGATGGGCGGCGAGGCGCAGGAGGTGCGCGCGCCCGTCGAGGCCGAGCTCGCGGAGGCGAAGGAGCGCCGCGACGGGCTCGCCGCGCGCTGGGCGCGCGAGAAGGAGGCGCTCGACCGGATCGGAGAGATCACGCAGCAGATCGACTCGCTGCGGATGGAGGCGGAGCGCGCCGAGCGTGAGGGGAACCTGCAGCGCGTCGCCGAGATCCGCTACGGCGAGCTCCCCGCGCTCGAGAAGGAGCTCGAGGAGCGCGACTCGCAGCAGGCCGACTCGATGGTCAAGGAGGAGGTCGACGAGGACGATGTCGCCGCAGTCGTCGCTCGCTGGACCGGAATCCCGGTCGACCGGCTGCTCGAGGGCGAGACCGAGAAGCTCGTCCACATGGAGGAGCGCCTGCACCGGCGCGTGGTCGGCCAGGACGAGGCGGTGGAGGCGGTCGCAAACGCGCTCCGGCGGGCGCGCACCGGTCTCCAGGACCCGAACCGGCCGATCGGGAGCTTCGTCTTCCTCGGCCCGACCGGCGTGGGCAAGACCGAGCTCGCCCGCGCGCTCGCCGAGTTCATGTTCGACGACGAGCACGCGATGGTGCGGCTCGACATGAGCGAGTACCAGGAGCGGCACACCGTCGCGCGCCTGATCGGCGCGCCGCCCGGCTACATCGGCTACGACGAGGGCGGGCAGCTGACCGAAGCGGTACGGCGGCGGCCGTACAGCGTGATCCTCCTCGACGAGATCGAGAAGGCGCACGCCGAGGTCTTCGACGTCCTGCTCCAGGTGCTGGACGACGGGCGCCTCACCGACGGCCAGGGCCGCACGGTCGACTTCCGCCACACAGTCCTGATCATGACCTCGAACGTCCGCTCGGTCGACGCGCTACGCGACGTCTTCCGGCCCGAGTTCCTGAACCGGATCGACGAGGTGATCGAGTTCACGCCGCTCTCGAAGGAGCAGATCGCGGAGATCGTCGAGCTGCAGCTCGGCCGGCTGCGCGAGCGGCTCGCCGAGCGGCGGATCGAGCTCGAGCTGACCGACGCGGCGAAGGAGGCGCTGGCCGAGGGCGGCTGGGATCCGGCTTACGGCGCACGGCCGCTCAAGCGCGCGATCCAGCGGCTGGTGGAGAACCCGCTCGCGCTGCGCCTGCTCGAGGGCGACTTCGCCGACGGCGACACGATCCGCGTGGACGCCGAGGACGCTGGGATTCGCTTCGAGAGGGTCGGGGCGGCCGCCGTCGCGGTCTAGCGTGCTCGTCGTCGCCGCCACGGAACGAGAGCTCGCGCTCCTCGACGCCCTCGACACGTTCTGCTGCGGCATCGGCCCGGTCGAGGCGGCGCTCCAGACGGCCCGCGCGCTCGAGGAGCGGCTGCCCGGCGCCGTCGTCCATGTCGGGATCGCGGGGTCGCGGACGCTCGAGCCGCCCGCGCTCGTGCTGGGTAGCGAGGCGGTCTACTGCGACGTGATCGACCCCGCGTCGACGCTGCCGCGCGTCGAGCGCGTCCGTCCCGACGCCGCGTTGCTCGAGAGGACGCGCGCCGCGCTTCCCGAGGCGCACGTCCTGCCGATCGCGACCTGCGGCAAGGTCGGCGCCGGAACGGGTTTCGACGTCGAGGCGATGGAGGGATTCGGCGTGCTGCGCGCCTGCGAGCTCGCGGGCGTGCCCGCGGTCGAGCTGCGCGCGATCTCGAACTCGCCGGCCGAGGCGGACCGCACGCGCTGGCGCTTCGACGACGCGTTCGCCGCGCTCGCCGCGGCGCTACAGCGTCTCGACGTCCTCTAGAAACTCGGCGTTGCCATGGCGCGTCGGGGCGCCGTAGGCGAGGAAGAGGATCTCCTCGCCCGTCTCGTTTCGCGCCTGGAGTGGCGTGCCCCGATGG
>DASXDE010000010.1:0-24360 GCA_036490825.1 Gaiellaceae bacterium | reverse complement strand
GAGGTGGCGGAGCAGAACCGGCTCCCGTGCATCTACCTCGTCGACTCGGGCGGCGCGTTCCTGCCTCTCCAGGCCGAGGTCTTCCCCGACCGTGAGCACTTCGGCCGGATCTTCTACAACCAGGCGCAGATGTCGGCGCAGGGCATCGCGCAGATCGCGGTCGTGATGGGCTCCTGCACCGCCGGCGGCGCGTACGTGCCCGCGATGTCGGATGAGACGGTGATCGTGCGCGGCACCGGGACGATCTTCATCGGCGGCCCGCCGCACGTGAAGGCCGCCACCGGGCAGGACGTGACGGCGGAGGAGCTCGGAGGCGCCGACGTGCACACCCGGCGCTCAGGGGTCGCGGACCACTACGCGACCTCCGACGAGCACGCGCTCGCGATCGCGCGCGGGATCGTGCGCAACCTGGCCATGGCCAGCCATGGCCATGGCGATGGCCAGCCATGGCCAACCGCCGACCCCGAGCCGCCGTCACTCGACCCGTCCGACCTCTACGGCCTCATCCCCGAGGACTTCCGCCACCAGGTCGACCCGCGCGAGCTGATCGCGCGGATCGTCGACGGCTCACGCTTCCAGGAGTTCAAGCAGCTCTACGGCGAGACGCTCGTGACCGGCTTCGCGCGGCTCGAGGGGTTCCAGGTGGGGATCCTCGCGAACAACGGCGTGCTCTTCGCCGAGTCGGCGCAGAAAGGCGCGCACTTCGTCGAGCTCTGCTGCAAGCGGAAGATCCCGCTGATCTTCCTTCAGAACATCACCGGCTTCATGGTCGGCGCCGAGTACGAGGCTGGCGGGATCGCGCGCGACGGCGCGAAGCTCGTGATGGCGGTGGCCAACGCGCAGGTGCCGAAGTTCACGGTCGTCACGGGCGGCTCGTTCGGCGCCGGCAACTACGCGATGTGCGGCCGCGCCTACGGGCCGCGCCAGCTCTGGATGTGGCCGAACGCCCGCATCTCGGTCATGGGCGGCGAGCAGGCGGCGACCGTGCTCTCGATGGTCGGCGACGTGGACGAGGACGAGATCCGCGAGAAGTACGAGGCGGAGGGGAATCCCTACTACTCGACTGCACGGTTGTGGGACGACGGGATCATCGACCCTCTCGACACGCGTCGCGTGCTCGCGCTCGGGCTCGCCGCGGCGCGGAACGCGCCGATCCCGGACACGACCTTCGGCGTCTTCCGGATGTAGCGATGGGCTACTCGGTGGTCAGGATCGAGGAGATCGAGCCCGCCGGGCCCGGCGGCGCAGTCCGCTTCGTGCGGCGGAGGCTCGGCGTCGAGGCGTTCGGGCTCAACTGGTTCGAGCTCCCGCCGGACGCCGAGGGGCGTGAGCACGACGAGAGCGACAGCGGGCAGGAGGAGGTGAACGTGATCGTGCGCGGCTCGGGGGTCTTCCGCATCGACGGCGAGGAGGTGCCGTTCACCGCGGGCACGATCTTCCGCTTCGATCCCGAGACGACGAGGCAGCCCGTCGCCGGGCCCGACGGCTTCACGATGGTTGCGATCGGCGCGCGGCGGGGCAGTTACGAGCCGAGGGGACCGTTCTGATCGCCCGGATCCTGATCTGGAACCTGTTCGACTCGAAGACGACGCTCGAGGAGCTGCGCGAGCACCTGCCCTTCCTTCCCGAGGGCGACGTCTGGATCGCCAACGAGGCGCAGGACCGCTTCGGGCTCATCTCGTTCGGCGACGGCCTGCCCGAGCTCGGGGAGGTGCCGGAGCTGATCGGGGTGGAGCCGGCGATCGCCGAAGAGTTCGACGTCGAGTGAGGCGCGGGCGAGCGAACTGGACCGCCGCCTCCGCGGCAGCCGTCCTGTTCGGATTCTCGTTCTACGTTCTCGTCCGCTGGCTCGAGCGGGGCCAGCTCTCGGACGTCCCGGTCTACGTGCACTACTCGGGGCTCGTCCGAGGCGGCGCGGTCCCGTACCGCGACTTCCGCTTCGAGTACCCGCCCGCCGCGCTCCCCGCGATGCTCCTGCCCGCGTACATGAGCTGGAGCTATGCGACCTCGTTCGCGGTGCTGATGGGCGCGTGCGGCGCCGGGTGCATCGCGGCCGCCGCGTCGGCGCTGCGCGCGGTCGGCGCGGGCGCCGTCCGCACATGGGGGGGCCTGCTCGCGATCGGGGTCTCGCCGCTCCTGCTTGGCTCCCTCTTCCCGACGCGCTTCGACCTCTGGCCGACGCTGCTCGCGGTCGCCGCCCTGGCCGCGGTCGTGCATGAGCGAACCGTCCTCAGCGGCGTCCTCCTCGGGCTCGGCTTCGCCGCCAAGCTCTGGCCGGCGGTGCTGCTGCCGCTGGCGATCGCGCACCTGTGGCGGAAGCGCGGACGGGGCGCCGGCTACGTCGTCGCGGCCGCCTTCCTCGCCGCCGCGGCTCTGTGCTTCATCCCCTTCGCCGTGATCGCGCCGGGCGGCCTGCACGCGATGTTCTCCGACCAGCTCGGCCGCCCGCTGCAGGTGGAGAGCCTCGGCTCGGCCGTGCTGATGGCGGGGCAGCAGCTCGGGATGCGCCCGTTCACGACGGTGACCTCGCACGGGGCACAGGCGCTGAGCGGGCGCGGCGCGGGTCTCGCCGCCGACCTCTCGACCGTGGTCGAGATCGTGGCCGTCCTCGCGGTCTGGACCGTCTTCGGCGTGCGGCGCGCCGCGAACGGCGAGGCCGTCCTCCTCGCCGCCGCCGCCGCCGTGGCCGCGTTGGTCGCGTTCGATAAGGTCCTCTCGCCGCAGTACCTGATCTGGCTCGTCCCCTTCGTGCCGCTCGTGCGCGGCGCCCGCGGGATCCTCGCCGGCGGGCTCCTCTTCCTCGCGCTCGGCCTGACGCAGACGTGGTTCCCCTGGCACTACTGGCGGCTCGCGCTCGACCACGCGCCGCCGTGGTCGTGGTACCTGCTGGCCCGCGACCTCTCGCTCGTCGCGATCGCCGGCGTCCTGCTCCTCGAGCTCAGCCGCGAAGGAGGTTTCGCACGAAGAACAGCAGGTTGGCGGGCCGCTCGGCGAGCCGCCGCATGAGGTAGCGGTACCACTGCGGCCCGTACGGGGTGGCGACGAGGACGTCGAAGCCGCGCCGGACGAGGTCGAGCTGCAGGCGGGGGCGCACCCCGTACAGCAGCTGGAACTGGAAACGGTCGTTCGGGATTCCGTGCTCGCGCGCGAACGAGATCGTGTGCTCGATGAGCGTCTCGTCGTGCGTCGCGACCGCCGTGAATCCGTCCCCCTCGAGGGATACCTCCACGAGGCTGACGTAGGCCGCGTCGACGTCGCCCTTCCGAGGGTACGCGATCTCGGGAGGCTCGAGGTACGCGCCCTTGACGATGCGGAGGTTCGGGGCGAGCGGCAGGAGCGCGGCGAGATCGTCCTCGCTGCGGAAGAGGTACGACTGCAAGACGGCGCCGACGTTCTCGTGCCCGCTCTCGCGCAGGCGACGGTAGATGCGCAGGGTCGGGTCGACGTGGCGCGACTCCTCCATGTCGATCCGGACGAAGTTGCCGACGCCCGCCGCGTGCTCGACCAGCTCTGCGACGTTGCGCTGCGCGAACTCCTCGTCGATCGAGAGGCCGAGATGCGTGAGCTTCACCGCCACGTTCGTGCGCAGCCCCTCCGCGGCGATGCGGTCGAGCACCTCCCGGTAAGCGGCGACGACCGAGCGCGTCTCCGCCTCGTCGCGCACACCCTCGCCGAGGAGCGTAGTGTTCGTGAGCAGCCCGCTCTCGTTCAGCCGGCGCAAAACGGGCACCGCGTCGTCGAGCGTCTCACCGGCGACGAACCGCGCGGCGCCGAGTCGGAAGCCGTACCGCTGCACGAGTCGCTGCAGCCGCGGGCTGTCTGCCGCGGCGAGGATGAGGCTGCGGAGGACGCTCACCAGTCGCGCACGATCCGCTCGACCTCCGCCCGCTCCTCGCGGGTCAGCCCGCGCAGCGGCGCGCGCACCTCGGGGCCGACGGGCACTCCGCGCAGGCCGAGCGCCGCCTTGGACGCCGCGTGGAAGGGCAAGCGCTGCAGTGCGGCCCGGAGCGCGCCGGCCCTCTCAGCGCCTTCCGCGGTCGGCTCGCGGACGAGCGGGACGACGGCGTCGGGGAAGCTCGCGGCGAGGCCGGAAACCGCACCGGCCGCGCCCGCCGCGAGCCCTCGTTCGACGAGCGCCTCGGGCCCGACGAAGACGTCGAGTCCCTCGACGAGGTACGGCTCGAGCCGCTCCCACGGGGTGTCCGACACCTTGAGCCCGGCCAGGTTCGGGGCGCGCCCGCGCAGCCGCTCGATCACGGGGAGCGGGATCGCATAGCCGCTTCGCGCCTGGAACTCGTAGAGGTAGAACGGCAGCGGCGCGCAGGCGCCGGCGGCGGCGGCGAAGTATGCGAGCAGCTCGTCCTCGTCGAGCGCGAAGTAGGGCGGGGCGATCGCGGCGACCGCGTCCGCACCGTCGGCCGCCGCGCGCTCGGCGAGGAGCACGGTCTCGCGCGTCGTCTGCGCGCCGCAGTGGACGGCGACCTGGAGTCGCCCGCGGGCGGTCTCGAGGAACGCCGCCGCGATCTCCCGCCGCTCCTCGGCCGAGAAGAGCACGCCCTCCCCGGTCGTGCCGAGGACGAGCACGCCGTCGAGCCCGTGCCCGGCGAGGAAGTCGACGTAGGGCCCGATCGCGGTTGCATCGAAGGCACCGTCCCGGAGCGGGGTCACAGCCGCGGCGAGGGCGCCGTGCAGCGTCACGGGCGGATCCCGCTCAGGTGTGCGAGGGCCATTCGCCACTCGCCCTGCCCGGCCTCGACGAGCGGGCGCAACTGCGCTGTCAGACGTTCGCGCTCCTCCGCGGTCAAGGCCTGCTCCATCGCCTCCCGGAGCGTTGGCACGTTCGGGTTCCAGGCCGTGTCGAGGAAGCTGTCCCAGCTGCAAGCCGGCTGCGCCTCGACGCGTGCGTCCAGCGTCAGCCGGACCGGGAAGAAGCCGGCTGCTTCCGCGAGCCGGAGGAGATCGCGCTCGTCGAAGTCGAGCATCGGGTCGCTGTCGGGAGGCTGGATCGCGTCGAACACCGCAAGCAGCTTCGCCACGACCTCGTCGAGACCCTCGACGGGGAAGCCGACGAAGCCTCCGTGCCGGAGCTCGTCTGAGCCGAAGCGGTTGATCGGCTCCCAGAGCGAGATCCGCCCGCCCTGCCGCAGAACGCGTACGAACTCCGCGAACGCGGCGGTCTTCTCCTTGACGTAGATCAGGACCGAGCGCGTCGCGACGACGTCCACGGACTCGTCCTCGATCGCGGCGAGGTCGTCCCCCGCGGCCTCGACGAAGCGGCAGCGGTCGAGCACGCCCAGCTCGGTGGCTGCTTCGCGGCAGAAGTCCAGGAGATCGGTGGAGATGTCGCTGAAGATCACGCTGCCGGCGCCCCGCTCGAGCGCACCGAACCCGATCAGCCCCTCGCCGCAGCCGACGTCGAGCAGCGTCTCTCCCTCGCGCAGCTCCGCGCGATCGAGGACGCGGTCGCGCGTCTCCGCCAGTTTCGCGAGTGCCTCGGCGCGAATCTCGGAGTCGCCGCCGAAGCGCCGCTCGGCGAGCCACTCGGCCCACCGGTCGCGAGTCGTCAATCCCATGCGCGCAATCTAAGCTCTCGCCTCGTGCCCTCGAACCTGCGCACGGAGCGGGACGGCGACGTCCTCCGCATCACGCTTGCCCGGCCCGACCGGCGGAACGCGTTCGACGCGGCGCTGATCGCCGAGCTCGCGGAGGCTTTCGTCGGCGTCGGTCGCGCCCGGGCCGTCGTGCTCGCCGGCGAGGGACCGAGCTTCTCCGCCGGCGCGGACGTGGACTGGATGCGCTCGTCCGTCGACCTCTCGTACGAGGAGAACGTCGCCGACGCGAACGCGCTGCGCGCGATGCTCGAGGCAATCGACGGCTGCGCGACGCCCGTCGTCGCCCGTGTGCAGGGCCACGCGCTCGGGGGCGGCGCGGGCCTCGTCGCGGCGGCGGACATCGCGATCGCCGCGACCGACGCGGTCTTCGCCTTCTCGGAGGTGAAGCTCGGGATCATCCCCGCCGTCATCTCCCCGTTCGCGCTGGCGAGGATCGGCCCCGGCGCCGCGCGCCGCTACTTCGTGACCGGCGAGCGCTTCGACGCGGAGACGGCCCTCCGGATCGGGCTCGTGCAAGAGGTCGCCGACGATCTCGACGGCGCGGTCGAGCGGGTCGTCGGCGAGCTCCTCTCCGCGGGCCCGCAGGCCGCCCGCTGGGCGAAACGCCTCGCCCGCGAGCGGCCGGACGGTCCGGAGACCGCACGCTGGATCGCCGAGCGCCGCACGAGCGACGAGGGCCAGGAGGGCCTGCGGGCCTTCCTCGAAAAGCGCCCCGCGAGCTGGCGGGAGAACTAGTCGGTCCAGCCGAGCTGCTGCAACGCCCAGCCGTCGTTCCAGATCTTCGTCAGGTGGCGGATCCGGTCGCCGTCGAAGTCCATCACGTAGACGTAGTCGCTGCTGACGACCTTGCCGGTCGGGGCGACCGGGCCGCCGTCGCCGGTGTGCGTCCCGTGGAAGACGGCGTACGCGGCGACGCTCTGCCGGTCGGGGTCGAACCCGAACGACTTCAGCTCGTAGCGACCGTCGGGGAGGACGGACATCATTCCTTTCATCCACTCGGCGTAGTCCGCCACCGTCTTGATCTCGGCGAGCGCGCCCGCCTGCGCCGCGAACGTCGCGTCGGGATGGCAGTACGCGCTGCACGCCTCCCAGCCCTGACCGGTGTCGAGCGCGTCGAAGAACGCCCTCGCCGTCTCCGTGACCGACCCCGTGTCGATGGTTGTCATGGCATCTCCTCTCGGTCGTCCGGAATGCCCCGACCCTACAACCGCATCGCCGCCAGGTCGAGGCGGCCGGGGCTACATCCAGGGCAACCCGGCGCCCGCGCGCGCTACGCCGTGGCGTAGCCGGCTTCGCCTGCGCGGCTCGATGCTCTAGCCTCGACGCATGACGATGCAGCGGAAGACGGTCACCGTCGTCTTCTGCGACGTCGCCGGGTCGACGGAGCTGGGCGAGTCGACCGACCCGGAGGCGCTGCGCGCGGTACTCGCGCGTTACTTCGAGCGGATGAAGGGGATCGTCGATTCGCACGGAGGCACGGTGGAGAAGTTCATCGGCGACGCGGTCATGGCCGTCTTCGGGGTTCCGGTGGCCCACGAGGACGACGCCCTGCGCGCCTGCCGCACCGCGATCGAGATGCGCGACGCCTTCCCCGAGCTCGGCATCCAGGGCCGCATCGGCGTCAACACCGGCGAGGTCGTCACCGGGACGGAGGAGCGGCTCGCCACCGGCGACGCGGTCAATATCGCGGCCCGGCTCGAGCAGGCTGCCCAGCCCGGCGAGGTGCTGATCGGCGAGGAGACGCTCGGCCTCGTCCGTCCGGCGGTCGAGGTAGGCGGCGAGCGGCGCCTGGAGCTGAAAGGGAAGGCGGACGCCGTGCCCGCCTGGCCGCTGCTGGCCGTGACCGGCGCGATCGAACGGCGCTTCGGGACGCCGATGGTGGGACGCGAGACGGAGCTGCGTCGCCTGCGCGACGCCTTCCAGCAGGCGGTGCACGACCGCTCGTGCCAGCTCTTCACGGTGCTCGGCTCCGCGGGCGTGGGCAAGTCGCGCCTTGCGGCAGAGCTCCTCGCGGGCCTCGACGCGCAGGTCGTGCGGGGCCGTTGCCTCTCCTACGGCGAAGGCATCACGTACTGGCCGGTCGTCGAGATTCTCAAGCAGCTCGGCTCGCTGCCCGAGGGCGACGCCGCGCGGCCGCTGCGGTCGCTGCTCGGCGAGAGCCAGACGCCGGCGGACGCGGGTGAGATCGCGTGGGGCTTCCGCAAGCTCCTCGAGGAGGTTGCGCAGGAGCAGCCGCTCGTCTGCGTCCTCGACGACCTGCACTGGGCGGAGGAGACGCTGCTCGATCTCGTCGAGCACATCGCCGACCTCTCGCGGGGCGCTCCGATCCTGCTCCTGTGCATGGCGCGGCCCGAGCTACTGGAGCGGCGGCCGTCCTGGGGAGGCGGCAAGTGGAACGCGACGACCGTCCTGCTCGAGCCGCTCGACGCGGCGGAGACCGAGCAGCTGCTCGGGGAGCTCGGCGGCGTGGGAGAGGAGCTGCGGGAGCGCATCGTCCAGGCCGCCGAGGGAAACCCGCTCTTCCTCGAGGAGATGCTCGCCCTCGTTCGCGATTCCGGAAGCTCCGAGGTCGAGGTGCCGCCGACGATTCAAGCGCTCCTGGCCGCCCGTCTCGACCAGCTCGATCCGGCGGAGCGCTCGGTGCTGGAGCGCGGTTCCGTCGAGGGCCGCACCTTCCACCGAGGCGCGGTGGCAGCACTCTCGGAAGGCGACGGCGCAGTCGACCAGCGCCTCGTCGCCCTCGTGCGCAAGGAGCTCGTCCGTCCCGATCGGGCCCAGCTCCCGGGCGACGACGCCTATCGCTTCCGCCACCTCCTCATTCGCGACGCGGCGTACGACGCTCTGCCGAAGGCGACGCGCGCCGACCTCCACGAACGCTTCGCACGCTGGATCGAGCAACACGGCCGCGAGCTCGTCGAGCTCGACGAGATCCTCGGCTACCACCTCGAGCAGGCGTGCGTCTACCGCAAGGAGCTCGGACTGGAGGTCGACGACAGGCTGCGGGACGATGCGAGACGCCGCCTGACGGACGCCGGCCGCCGGGCGATCGCTCGGCAGGACTGGGTGGCTGCGTTACACCTCGTCCGGCGAGCCCTCGGCCTCGTCCCCGCGGGCGAGGTCGACGTCACGCTCGAGATCGACCTCGCCGACGCCAGCTTCTTCTCCGGCAAGCCCGAGGAGACCTACCGCTCTTTGACTGCCGCCGCTCAGCATGCCGCGGCCGCGGGCGACAGGATCGGCGAGCTTTGCGCGCGGCTGGAGGCCTCCGTCTTCAAGCTCTACATCGAGCCCGAGGGGGCGTCGGTCGCGCTCGAGGAGGCGATCGCCGAGGCGCAGCCGGAGCTCGAGGCCGCCGGCGGGGACTTCGCCCTCAACGTCTTCCACTTCGCACGCGCGCAGCTTGCGCACTACCGCAGCCGCTTCGACGAGGAGATCGCGGATCTCGACCGGATGATGTACCACGCCCAGCGCACCGGCCTGCCACACCTCGTGGCGTGGGCGATCCCCGGGGGCGCCGCCGCTCGCCTCTACGGCATGACACCGCTTCTCGACGTGCTCTCGTGGTTCGACGAACGCGAGGCCCAGTTCGGAGCGGACTGGCGACTGACCGGCTCCCGAGCCGCGGTGCTCGCCCTGCTCGGCCGCTTCGAGGAGGCGCGCCTGCTGCAGTCGGAGTTCCAGCAAGCGCACCAGGAGCGCGGCGACCTTCTCGGCCTCGGCAGCCAGCTCTCGCAAAACGCGGTCGCCCTCGAGCTGCTCGCCGGCGATCCAGAAGCGGCAGCCGCGACAGCGGAACGAGGTTGCCGCATCCTCGAGGAGGCCGGCGAGCGCGCCTGGCTCTCGACCGGTGCCTGCTGGTACGCCGAGGCTCTCTACGAGCTCGGTCGGCTCGACGAGGCGGAAGAATGGGCGCGAAAGGGCTCAGAGCTTGGCGGCCACGACGACGCCACGACCCAGATGTTCGCGCGGCAGGTGCAGGCGAAGGTGCTCGCTCGCCGCGGTCTGCATGCCGAGGCCGAGAACTTCGCGAGCGAGGCGGTCGCGCTCGCCGACGCGACGCAGGCGCTGGTCGGCCAGGGCGACGCGCACGGGGACCTCGCGGAGGTGCTCGAGCTCGCCGGGCGACGCGAGGAGGCTGCCGCTGCCCTGCGCGAGGCGCTCGAGCGGTACGAGCGCAAAGGTGCGGTCGCGCCCGCCCGACGCGCGCGCGAGCGCCTCGCCGCGCTCGAGCCCGCGTCCGCCTAGCGGCAGTCGGCGCAGAGGCCGACGATCTCGACGCGATGCTCCGTCGCGACGAAGCCGTGCTGCTTCGCGGCGGCGGCGACCCAGTCCTCGAGCCCGCACCCCTGCACCTCGACCACGCGGTGGCAGCGTTCGCAGAGCAGGTGGTGGTGGTGCGCGTCTCCGCACAGTCGGTAGCACTGCTCGCCGCCGTGGTGTGAGAGGACGTCGACGATGCCCTTCTCGCTCAGGAGCGCGAGCGTGCGGTAAACGGTGGCGAGGCCGGCGCCCGAGTCTTGCTCGCGGAGTCGAGTCCAGAGCTGCTGCGCCGTCGCGTCGTCCCGCTCTTGTGCGAGCTCCTCGAGCACCTCGAGCCGGCGCGGGGTCGCGCGGACGCCGTTCCGCTCGAGTAGCTCGCTGAGGTCTTGCCGGGCCGTGGCCACGCCGACTATGCTAGCCAACATGCGAATGAGAACCGTTATCGTTATCGGCCTAACGGTGCTCCTTTCCGCCTGCGGCAGCTCGACGGGAGCCGGAGGCAAGCTCGACGTCGTCGCCGCCGAGAACGTGTACGGGAACATCGCCACCCAGATCGGCGGCCCCCACGTCTCGGTCACGTCGATTCTCACGAACCCGGACGCGGACCCCCACCTCTTCGAGCCCGGAACGACGAGCGGCCTGGCGGTGGCCGGCGCGAAGGTCGTGATCCAGAACGGGCTCGGCTACGACGCCTTCATGGCGAAGCTCGAGAACGCGGCGCCGAGCAAGGGCCGCCTCGTCGTGACGATGGCGGATGTCCTCGGCGTCCACGGCAAGGATGCGAACCCGCACCTCTGGTACGACGTGCCGAAGCTCGGCAGGATCGCCGGTGCGATCGCGTCGGCTCTCGAACGCGCCGACCCGCGCCACGCAGCCGCCTACCGGGCCGGCCTGTCCCGCTTCGACCGCTCGCTCGGCCCCCTCCGGCGCGAAGTGGCGACGATCCGGGCGCGTTTCCACGGAACGCCGGTCGCGTACAGCGAACCGGTGCCGGGCTACCTCATCCTCGCCGCGGGGCTGCGCAACCTCGCGCCGGACTCGTTCACCCGCGCGATCGAGGAGGGGACCGAGCCCTCTCCGTCCGCGGTCGCCGCGATGAACGCGCTCATCGCACACCACCGGATCCGCGTGCTCCTCTACAACAGCCAGGCTGTCTCCCCCATCACCGCAGGTCTGCGGACCGCGGGGGGCGCCGCCGGCATCGCGATCGTGCCGGTGAGCGAGACCCTGCCCCCCGGCCTCAGCTTTCAGGAGTGGCAGCTCGACCAGGCGCAGGCGCTCGCGACCGCCCTCGGGAAATGAGCGTCGTCGCCGTCGAGGACCTCGCGCTCCGGTTCGGCGAGCGCACGCTCTTCGACGGGCTCGGCTTCGAGCTCGAGCGCGGCGAGCTGCTCGCCGTCCTCGGCCCGAACGGCACCGGCAAGACGTCGCTGATCCGGATCCTGCTGGGGCTGCTGGAGCCGAGCGCCGGCCGCGTCGTGATCGAGGGCTGCCCGCCGCGCGAGCGTTGCCACCGGATCGGCTACGTGCCGCAGCAGCGCGTTTTCGACCGCGACCTCGTCCTGCGCGGACGCGATCTCGTGCGGCTCGGGCTGGACGGCCATCGCTGGGGCTTCGGGCGCTTCGGCGCCGAGGATCGCTCGCGCGTGGACGCCGTGCTCGCCGAAGTCGGAGCGACCCCCTACGCGGACGCCCCGGTCGGCCGGCTCTCGGGGGGCGAGCAGCAGCGGCTGCGGGTGGCGCAGGCGCTCGTCGCCGATCCGGTGCTGATCCTCGCGGACGAGCCGCTCCTCTCCCTCGACCTCGCCCACCAGCGGGGCGTCGTCGACCTCCTCGACGCGCGCCGCGAGAGCGCAGGGACGCCCGTCGTCTTCGTCACCCACGACGTGAACCCCGTGCTGCACAGCGTCGACCGCGTCCTCTACCTCGCGCCGCCAGCGGCGCCGCGGGCGCCGCGGTCTTCCGGCCGCGCGTCGCCGGCTCTGCCGGCGACGCTTGCAGCCTCTAGCTGGGCGATCGGGACGCCGGACGAGGTGCTGACCTCCGACACGCTCTCGCGGCTCTACCGGACGGACGTCGACGTGCTGCGGGTGCGCGGGCGCGTCGTCGTGGTGGGGACGCCCGACGACCAGCACGTCCACCACGTTGGGAACGGGCACTGATGTTCACGCAGCTGCTGGCCCAGCACTTCGTGCATACCGCGCTCTGGGCCGGCGCGGTGGTGGCGGTCGTGTCCGGTGCGATCGGCGTCTTCGTCGTCGCGCGCGGGATGAGCTTCGCGGTGCACGCGATCTCGGAGCTCGGGTTCACGGGCGCCGCGGGTGCGCTCGTGATCGGGATCGACCCGGTGCTCGGCATGCTCGGAGGCTCGCTGCTGGTGGGGCTCATGCTCGGGCTCCTCTCCCTGCGCGGGCGCGAGCGGGACAGCGCGATCGGCGCGGTGCTCGCCTTCGGGCTGGGCATCGGCGTCCTCTTCCTGTCGCTCTACCAGGGCTACGCGACCGAGGCGACGAACCTCCTCTTCGGCAGCATCGTCGGCGTCTCCGGCACGCAGCTCCGGGACCTCGTGATCGTCGGCGCGATCGTCCTCCTCGGCCTCGCCTTCCTCTACCGGCCCCTCTTCTTCTCGAGCGTCGACCCCGAGATCGCCGCGGCGCGGGGGGTCCCGCTCCGCGCCCTCTCGGTCGCGATCTTCCTCCTGCTGGCGCTGACGACCGCCGAGGCGATCCAGGTCGTCGGCGTCCTCCTCGTGCTCACGCTCGTGATCACGCCGGCGGCGGCCGCGCAGCGCCTGACCGCGCGGCCGGCGCTCGCCCTCGTGCTCAGCATCACGATCGCGCTCGCCTCGACGGAGGGCGGGATCCTCCTCTCGCTCGCGAAGCCATGGCCGACGAGCTTCTTCATCACGGCTCTCTCGTTCGCCGCCTACGTCGCGGCGCGGACCCTGGAGTGGAGCCGCGGGCGTCAGAAGCGCTCGAGCTCGAAGCTGCCGCGCCGCGTGTGGGCCGTGCGGTAGCGCCGCTACTTACGGGTGCAGGCCGGCGAGCATCCGGCGTGTCACGTGGAGCCACGTCTGCGCGGATGCCAGCCGGTCGTCGGCGGCGACGGTGATCCGGTAGTCGACCGGCCGCAGCGGGAGGGGCGTCCGGAACGCGCCGTGGGCGTCGAGGATCGGATGCGCGACGACGCGCCACTGGCCGCGCTCGCGCCGCCAGATCTGCACCGGAGTGTCCGGCCGCGGCAGCACCTTGCCGCCGAGCAGTCGCGGGCCGAGCGCCTCCACGCGCACCCGAGGCACGACGTCCACGGCGACCGACGTTCCGCTCGTGCCGGGCAGCTGGAGGCGGAACGCGGTGTTCGCGTGCGGCTCGATGCGCAGCTGCGCCGGTCGTGTCACCTCCTGGAGCGTTCGCCACGCACCCGCGCCGCTCCGCTGCTGGAGCAGGGCGCCCTTCAGGTTCACGGCGCGTGCGCCGACGCGGAGCGTGCCGCCGTACACGACCCGCGCGCTGCTCGTCGAAAGCTGCAGCTCGCCGATCGAGAACCAGTCCGAGAGGAGGTGCAACGCCTGTGCGACGCGCGCCCCGCTGCGGCTGACGACGGCGCCCGACGCGAGATGGAACGCGACCGAGTCCACGCGCCAGGCGGCGTTCCGCTGCACCGAGACCGAGTCGATCGCGCTGCCGAGCCCCAACCGCGCTCCCAGCCGGTCCGCCGAGTCCTCGAGCGGGCCCCAGTCGTGATGCGGGGAGTAGACGTCGTACGGATCCGGCACCGAGCGCAGGTACGGGATGGGCGCCGCGCCCGGCCACGCGTCCTCGACGGCCTCCGTACGGCCGCCTGAGCTCGACGAGTAGTACGTGCGCGCGACCTGGCCGTCGTACGTCAGGACCTCGCCGAGCGTCTGGTACACCGCGTTGTCGGTGCGCGGCCTCTCCGCGACGACGCCGCCGTAGACCTGGTCGCTCGTGCTGGGGAGCAGGTCGTAGAAGGCGTTCGGCCGCAGCTCCGAGACCGCATACGAGCGCGCGGCGACCGCCTGCGCCTCGAGCGCCGCGATCGGCCAGTGGGAGGGCGACTCCGACGGGACGACTCCGCGCAGGTACGTGTCGAGCGAGAGCGCGTTGACGACGGACACGTGACTGCCGTCGCTGCGCACGAGCAGCGTGCCGTGGTACGCGCGCCCGTCGAACGTGAGCGCCGAGCGGGCGCAGTCGAAGACCGCGAGATGCCCGAACGAGAGGCCCAGGCCGTGACGCCCCACCGGGAGCGCGAGCTTCGGGCCGACGCCGTACACGCCGGCCGGGAGCCGCTTCGTAAGGCGCTGCCCGTCGGTGACGCGCATCGGCGTGGCGCAACCGATGGTGGCGACGTTCGCGCCGCGCCCGAGCAGCACGCGAACGCGCACCTCGCCGACCCGGCCGAAGCGAGTGCCCGGGTAGTAGTGCGAGAGGATCCGGTGGTACTTCCAGCCGTGCAGGGCGTAGCCGTAGGCGCCCCACTGGCTCATGCCGACGCCGTGTCCCCAGCCGTGGCCGGTCACGATCAGCGACGTGGCGGCGCGCGCGGGCCCGGCGCCGAAAGCGACGACAGCAGAGACCAGCACGACCGGGATCCCGAACCTCACCCGCATACCGCAGTACCACCTTTGCTCTGCGTCAAACGAGGAAGGGTAGAGCCGACTGCGCCGACTCGCCCCGGACCTCGGTCCAGCGCCGCCCTAGACTCCGTCGCCATGCGCCGGCTGCTCGTCGCGAACCGTGGGGAGATCGCCCTGCGCATCTTCCGTGCCTGCCGCGCCGAGGGCGTCGAGACGGTCGCGGTCGCCACGCCCGACGACCGTGGCGCCCTGCACGCCGAGTCGGCGGACGCGCTCGTCGAGATCTCCTCCTACCTCGAGGCGGGGGAGCACGTGCGCGCGGCACAGGAGAGCGGTGCCGACGCGGTCCATCCGGGCTACGGCTTCCTCTCCGAGAGTGCGGAGCTCGCGGAGGCGGTGCTCGAAGCGGGCCTGACCTGGGTCGGCCCGCCGCCGGCGGCGCTCCGGGCCGGCGGCGACAAGCTCGCCGCGAAGGAGACCGCGCGGGCGGCAGGCGTTCCGGTGCTACCGAGCGGGACGCCCGAGGAGATCGGCTTCCCGCTCCTGGTCAAGGCCGCCGCCGGCGGGGGCGGTCGCGGGATGCGCGTCGTGCGCGCGCCGGAGGAACTCGACGAGGCGCTCGCCGCCGCGCGGCGCGAGGCGGCCGCGGCGTTCGGCGACGACTCGGTCTTCTGCGAGCGCTACCTCGAGCGGCCGCGCCACGTCGAGATCCAGCTCCTCGCCGACAGGCGCGGCAACGTGGTCGCGCTCGGCGAGCGGGACTGCTCGATCCAGCGCCGCCACCAGAA
Source organism: Gaiellaceae bacterium (assembly GCA_036490825.1). Classification (GTDB taxonomy): domain Bacteria; phylum Actinomycetota; class Thermoleophilia; order Gaiellales; family Gaiellaceae; genus Palsa-739. Next base: position 9,100 of record DASXDE010000010.1, on the reverse strand, counting down.
GGTGCTCGAGGAGGCGCCCTCCCCCGCTCTCGACCCGGAGCTGCGCGCGCAGATGAGCGACGCGGCGGTCGCCTTCGCGCGGGCGATCGGCTACGAGAGCGCGGGCACCGCCGAGTTCGTGCTGGAGGGTCGCGGCTTCTGGTTCCTCGAGCTGAACGCGCGGATCCAGGTCGAGCACCCGGTGACGGAGCTCGTGACCGGGGTGGACATCGTGCGGGAGCAGCTCCGGATCGCCCGGGGCGAGGACATGTCTTTCCAAGTAACAGACTGTTACTTGCGTGGGCATGCAGTGGAGGTGCGGCTGTATGCGGAGGACCCGCGCTCCTTCCTGCCGCAGGCCGGCCGGCTCGAGCGGCTGCGACTGCCCGAGGGCGTGCGCGTCGACTCCGGTGTGCGCGAGGGCGACGAGATCGGCACCGCCTACGACCCGATGATCGCGAAGGTCATCGCCGCCGGCGACACGCGCGAGGAGGCGCTCGACCGGATCGCGCAGGCGTTGCGCGAGACGGAGGTCGGCGGCGTGACGACGAACCTCCCCTTCCTCCGCTGGCTCGTGGCGCATCCGCTCGTCCGCGCCGGCCGCGTGACCACCGCGTTCCTGACCGAGAACCCGCCGCTGTCGGAGCCGCCCGCGGCCGCGCCGGCCGGAGTGTGGAGCGAACCGTGGCGGCTGAACCTCCCCGCCGCCCCCTCGCGGCCCGCGCCCGACGTCGACGCCGCCGCCGGCGGGCAGGGCGCCGGCGGACGCGAGCAGTCGGAGGTCGTCGCCCCCATGCCCGGGACGGTCATCCGCGTGCTCGTCGAGCCCGGAGCCGAGGTCGCGGCCCGGCAGCCGCTCGTCGTGCTCGAGGCGATGAAGATGGAAACGCCGCTCGTCTCTCCCTACGACGCGACGGTGCGCGCCGTCCACGTCGGCGAAGGCGACCGCGTCGCGGGCGGCGCCGTGCTGGTGGAGCTGGACGAGTGATCGAGGCCGTCCTCCTCGACGACGCGACCGAGTTCCTCGCGGAGGCCGGGCCGCTCCTGCTCGCCGACGAGGCGCGCCACAACCTGATCCTCGGCATCGCCGGCACGATCCGCGACGGCTTCTACGAGGAGCACCGGCTCTGGCTCGTGCGCGACGGCGGCCGGCCGGTGGCTGCGGCGCTCCGGACGCCTCCGTTCAACCTGATCCTCGCCCGGCCCGAGTCGGAGGAGGCCCTCGCGGCGCTCGCGGACGCGGTGTCGGGCGAGGAGCTGCCGGGGACGATCGGCGGCCTTCCGGAAGTGGAGAGCTTCGCGGAGCTCTGGAGCCGGCGAACGGGCCTGACGCCGCGCCGTACGCTGGGACAGGGGATCTACCAGCTCGACCGCGTGGAGATGCCGCCACGGCCGGCGGGCGATCTGCGCGTGGCGGACGAGCGCGACCGCGAGCTCCTCGTCCGCTGGTTCGCCGCGTTCGTGGACGAGGTCTTCCACGAGGGCGGCCCGGGCGGCGACCGGGATCACGCAGAGCAGGTGATCGACCGCCGGCTGACGACGGCGACAGGGGGGTTCCTCCTCTGGGAGGTCGAAGGCGACCCGGTCTCCCTCGCGGGCTGGGGTGGCCCGACGCCGAACGGGATCCGGATCGGCCCGGTCTACACGCCGCCTGAGCTGCGCGGCCACGGGTACGCGACCGCGCTGTCCGCCGAGCTGTCGGCGCGACTGCTCGACGGCCGGCTCTTCGAGGGCGGCCGCCGCTTCTGCTTCCTCTACACCGATCTGGCCAACCCGACCTCGAACGCGATCTACGAGCGGATCGGCTACCGACGCGTCGCGGAATCCGCCGAGATCGCCTTCAGCTAGGCCGGGCTCGAAACCTTTCAACCAGACCGCGTTCCCGGCCGGCGCAGTTCCCTCAAAGCGCTAGGAAACGCGAAGCGTTTCCTAGCTAGGAAAGAGCTTCTGGAGCTTCATGGCGGCGCCCATGTCGCCCTTGAGCTTGATCTTGCCGGTCATGTAGGCACTCGTGGCGTTCTGCTCGCCCGAAAGGATCTTCTCGAACACTTCCTGGGAGGCGCTGATCGTGACGTCCGCCGCGTCCTCCAGCCCCTCGCCGACGGCGACGCTGCCCTCCGTGACCTTGACCGTCCACTGGCCCGCGCCTTCGATGTCGAAGCCGTACGAGTTGTTCATTCCGGCGGTCTTCGACGTATCGGCGCGGGCGGGAAGCGTCTCGAAGAACTCCTGCACGGTGCCTGCCATCTATCGCTCCTTCTCGGGGACTCGGGCGAGTCTATGCGCCGCGGAGAGCGCCGAAGCCGTTAGCATCGCGGTCCGCATGACGAGGGTCGAGATCGCGCTTCCGGGGCAGGCCGGCGCCGATGCGCTCGCGCTCCCGGTGGCCCAGCCGCTCGGCGGCGACGGCGCGAAGATCGTCGACGACAGGCTGGGCGGGCAGCTCGCCCGTCTCGGCGAGAGCGGTGACCTGCGCGGCGAGCGCGGCGAGGCCGTGCTCCTCCACCTGAACGGCGAGCTCGAGGCGCCGCGCCTCGTCGCAGCCGGAGTCGGGAAGCGCGACGACGTCGACGCCGACGCGCTCCGCACCGCCGGCGCCGCGGCGGCCCAGGCGCTCTCCCGGGTGGGCGGAACGCTCGTCTGGCTGCTCGACGAGTCGCTTCCCGTGCCGCTGCCCGAGCAGGCGGCGGCGCTCGTCGAGGGGACGATCCTCGGCGCCTACTCGCCGGGCCACTGGAAGTCGAAGGACGACACGCGGGCGCCGGAGCGAATCGTGGTCGGCCACGCCGCCGACCCGCAGCTGCAGGCGGCGGTGGAGCGCGCCGCGGTCGTGGCCGAGCGGGCCAACCGCGCGCGGGACCTCTCGAACATGCCGCCGAACGAGCTCACTCCGCACACGCTCGGCGAGAAGGCGAAGGAGCTCGCCGGCGAGCACGAGCACCTGACGTGCACCGTGCTCGCGACCCGCGAGCTCGACGAGCTCGGCATGGGCGCGCTGAGCGCCGTCGGGCGCGGGAGCCGCAACGAGCCGCGCCTGATCGTCCTCCGCTACGACCCGCCGGAGGCGACCGGCGACCTCCTGCTCGGACTCGTGGGCAAGTCGATCACCTTCGACGCCGGCGGCATCTCGATCAAGCCGGCGGGCGGAATGCAGGACATGAAGGGCGACATGTCGGGCGGCGCCGGGACGCTGCACGGGATCGGCGCCCTCGCCGCGCTCGACACACCGGTGCGCGCGATCGCCGCCCTGGCGGCAGCCGAGAATCTGCCCGGCGGCGACGCCTTCCGGCCCGGCGACATCCTCCGCGCTGCCAACGGCAAGACGATCGAGGTGATCAACACCGACGCCGAGGGACGGCTCGTGCTCGCCGACGCGCTCTGGTACGTCCGACGCGAGGGCGCGACGCACGTGCTCGACCTCGCGACGCTGACGGGCGCGATGGAGCTCGCGCTCGGCGACCTCTACGCGGGCGGGTTCGCGAACGACGAGCAGTGGCGCGACACGATCGTCGAGGCCGGCCGGCGCAGCGGAGACCTCGTCTGGCCTTTCCCGCTCCATCCCCGCTACCGGCGCTATATCGACTCGGCCTTCGCGGACATGAAGAACGGCTCGACACTGCGCCAGGCCTCCCCCGCGCTCGCCGCCGAGTTCCTGCACGAGTTCGCGGGCGAGGGCCCCTGGATGCACGTGGACATGGCGGGCCCCGCCTTTCTCGAGCGCAGCCGCGGCGACTATCTCCGCGTGCCCGGCGGCACGGGATACGGCGTCCGGCTCATCGCCGAGCTGGGCAGAATGCTCGCTTGAACTTCGAGCCGAGCGACGAACAGGAGCTGATCCGCCGCACCGTCCGCGAGTTCGCGGAGACGAAGGTCGCTCCCGTCGCCGAGGAGCTCGACCGGGAGGCGCGCTTCCCGTACGAGCTCGTCGCCGAGCTCGGCGAGCTCGGGCTGATGGGCCTGCCCATCCCGGAGGAGTACGGCGGCGCCGGCGGGGACACGGTCTCGTACGCGATCGCGATCGAGGAGCTGACGCGGATCGACTCCTCCGTCGCGATCACCGTCGCGGCGCACACCTCGCTCGGGACGATGCCGATCCTCCTCTTCGGCAACGAGGAGCAGAAGCGGGAGTGGCTGCCGCGGCTCGCCTCGGGCGGCGCGCTCGCGGCCTTCGGCCTGACGGAGCCCGACGCGGGCTCCGACGCCGGCGGGACTCGCACCAGGGCCGAGCTGCGCGACGGCGAGTGGGTGATCGACGGCTCGAAGATCTTCATCACCAACGCGGGGACAGACATCAGCGCCTGCGTCACGATCACCGCACGCACCGGCGAGGGCGAGATCTCGAACCTCATCGTCCCGAACGGCACGTCCGGCTACGAGATCTCGGCGCCGATGCACAAGCTCGGCTGGAGGGCCTCCGACACGCGCGAGCTCTCCTTCAGCTCGTGCGCGGTGCCGGAGGGGAACCTGCTCGGACCGCGCGGGCAGGGCTTCCACCAGTTCCTCGAGATCCTCGACGGCGGACGGATCTCGGTCGCCGCGATGGGCGTCGGGCTCGCGCAAGGCGCGTACGACCTCGCCGCCGCCTACGCGAGGGAGCGGCAGCAGTTCGGGCGGCCGATCGCGAGCTTCCAGGCGATCCGGTTCCAGCTCGCCGACATGGCGACGGAGATCGAGGCGGGACGGCAGCTCGTCTACCGCGCGTCGTGGCTCAAGGACGAGGGCAAGCCGTTCGCGCTCGCGGCCGCGCAGGCGAAGCTCTTTACCGGCCTGCTCTCGAACCGCGTCGCGAACGCGGCGCTGCAGATCCACGGCGGCTACGGGTTCATGCAGGAATTCGCGATCTCACGCCTCTTCCGCGATCAGAAGATCCTCGAGATCGGCGAGGGCACGAACGAGGTTCAGCGCATGGTGATCGCGCGGCAGCTGGGGTTCTAGTCCCGGCAGCAGTGACCGAAGGCGACGCCGTAGACATGGCCGAGCCGGGCAACTGCGATCGGAGGCACAATCGACGGCGTGGTTCCGCTCCTTGCCGCTGCTCTCGCTGCGCTGCTATTCGCCCAGGCGGTCGTGCGGCTGCGCCGCCGCGGTCGCGCCGATCTCGCCGGCCGGGGCCGGATCGCCCTCTTCGCCGCCGGGCTCGGGGTGAGCGTCTTCGCGCTCGTCGGACCGCTCGACCGGATCGCCGACGACAAGCTGCTCTCCGCGCACATGGGCCAGCACGTCCTGATCGGCGACCTCGGGCCTGCGCTGATGGTGACCGCGCTGCGCGGGCCGCTGCTGGTCTTCCTCCTCCCCGCGCCCGTGCTGGCGCCGCTCGCCCGCAACGCGCGCGTCCGCGCGACCCTCGGCGTGCTCCTCCGCCCGCGCGTCGCGTTCTCGCTCTGGGCCGCGAACCTTGCGATCTGGCACGTCCCGTACCTCTACGACCTCGCGCTGGCGCACCAGGGCCTCCACGACTTCGAGCACGTCTGCTGGGCGCTCTGCGGGATCCTGGTCTGGACGCTGCTCGTCGGTCCCGGCTCGCACCGGCGCCTCAGCGTCGGCGGACGCGTCGCGCTGGCGGTGGCGATGTTCGCGGCGGGTCAGATCCTCACCGACGTGCTCGTCTTCACCTTCACGCCGCTCTACCCGTTCTACCACGGCGCGTACGGGATCTCGGCGCTCACCGACCAGCAGCTCTCGGGGATCGTGATGATGGCCGAGCAGCTCGTGACCCTCGGGACCTGCGTGGCGCTTCTCCTGCGGCCTCGCTGGCGGGCGAGCACCCGACTCGCTCCGGCATGAGCCCGACCGACTTCGGGTTCGAGCCGCTCTTTCTCGCGCTCGCGGCCGCCGCCGCCGCCCTCTACTGGCGCGCCGCGCGCGCCGAGCCACCGCCGCGCTGGCGAATCGTCACGTTCGGGACCGGCCTCCTCCTGATCGCGGCCTCGCTCAACTCCCCGCTCGAGACGATCGCGGCGAAGTACCTCCTGCTCATGCACCTGCTGCAGAACGCGCTGATCGCGGACGTCGCACCGCTCCTCGTCGTGCTCGGGCTGACGCCGCGGATGCGGGGGGAGCTTGCCCGGCACGGCCTCGGCCGGCTCCGTGCACGCTGGATCCTGCCGCTCTGGCTCGGCGCGTGGTACCTGACCCATCTCGCGCCCTTCTACGACTGGGCGCTGCGCACCGGCTGGGGCCTGAACATCGAGCACGCGATCCTGATCGCCGCCGGGCTCCTCTTCTGGTGGCCGATCGTGAGCGGCCGCCTGGCCCCGCCGGCCGGGCTCGGCTACCTCGCGGTCGCCTTCCTCGGCTCGTCCTTCCTCGGCCTCGCCTACATCTTCTCGAGCAGCCCGTTCTACTCGTTCTACGAGCATGCGCCGCAGCTGTGGGGGCTGTCGCACACCCGCGACCAGAACCTCGGCGGGATCTTCATGAACGCCGAGCAGACCCTCGTCTTCCTGCTCACGATCGGCTGGTTCATCGTGCGGCTACTGGACGAGGAGCATGCGGCCGGCGAGCCGGCCTCGCTTTCGGATTCATAGCCGCGACCGGTGGTAGCGTCGGCGCGTGCTGTTCCGCCAGTTCCTGGACGACGACCTGGGCTGCGCCTCGTACCTCGTCGGTGACGAGGACGCCGGCGTCGCGGTCGTCGTCGACCCTCCGTACGCGATCGAGCCGGTCCTGGCCGAGGCCGAGCGCCGCGAGGTGAAGCTCGTCGGCGTGCTGGAGACGCACACGCACGCCGACCACGTCTCGGGCCACGGGCGGCTCGCACTCGAGCAGGCCGTCCCGATCCACGTCCACACCGCTGCCGCCGCGACATTCGCGCACGAGCCGCTCGAGGACGGGACGGAGGTCGAGGCCGGCGAGGTCGTGCTCAGCACCATCCACACGCCCGGCCACCGGCCGGAGCACTGCTGCTTTGCGGTGAGCGACCGCTCCCGCAGCGACGAGCCTTGGCTCGTCCTGACGGGCGACTCGCTCTTCGTCGGGGATGCGGGACGCCCCGATCTCGCGGTCGAGGCGCAGGAGGGAGCGGAAGGCCTCTTTCACAGCCTGCGCCGGCTCGTCGAGCTCGGGGACGACGTCGAGGTCTTCCCCGGCCACGTCGCCGGCTCGCTGTGCGGCGCCGCCATGAGCTCGAAGGCGTCCACGACGATCGGCTTCGAGCGCCGGTTCAACCCGGCGCTGCAGGGGGAGCTCGCGGACTTCGTCGCGGGCACGCTCGCTCGGCAGCCGCCGCGGCCTCCGAACATGGAGCGGATCGTCGAGCTCAACCGCGGCGAGCTCCTCGGCGCCCAGCCGGCCCTCGCGCGGGTCGACGCTGCGCCGAAGGATGCGATCGTGCTCGACGTTCGTCCCACCGACATGTTCGCCGCGGGGCACCACCCCGGCGCCGTCGGCATCCCGGTCGGCGGCTCGAGCTTCGCCACGAGAGCGGCCTTCGTCCTGCCCGAGCGTCCGCTCGTGATCCACGCGGCGGACGAGGACGAGGCGGCGGCGGCCGCCTGCGCGCTGCAGGCGGTCGGCCTGTTCGGGCTGGCCGGCTGGCAGGAAGGCGGCGGCGCCGAGCGGCTCGAGCCCGTCTCGCTCGACGAGCTCGAGCGACTGCTCGCGGACGACGCGATCGAGCTCCTCGACGTGCGGGAGGCGGACGAGCGAGACGGCGGCTACATCCCCGGCTCGAAGAGCCTCCCCTACCGAACGGTTCGCGCCGCGGCCGAGAACGGCCTCCTCGACGGCCGCCCGGTCGTGACGATCTGCGAGAGCGGTCCTCGCGCCGCGGTGGCGGCGAGCGTGCTGCGGGCCGTGGGCGTGAACGCGCGGCCGGTCCTCGAGGGCGGAGTATCGGCCTGGAACGGCGGAACCACGTCCTTCCGCCGCTGCGGCTCGTAGCGCGGTCTACGTCAGCAGGCGCGCGACAGCGGTCACGGCCGCCGCGCCGACGACCACGACGATCGTCGGCGCCCGGAGCAGGACCGCGACGGCCGCGAAGGCAGCTCCCAGCACCCGAGCGTCGAGCGTGAGCGAGCGTCCCTTGCCGAACGTCTCCACGATCACGAGCGCCGCGAGCAGCGCCGAGGCGAGCAGCTCGACGACGTTGAGCGCGTTTGCCGGCAGCGGGCGGCCTCCGAGTGCCAGCGGCCCCGCCAGCTTCAGCGCCGCCGTCGCCAGGGCGAGCACGGCGATCGTGACCCAGATCGCGGTCACGAGCGCAGCCTCGAGGCGGCGATCGCCGCTGCTGCGGCCGCCAGGATGGGCAGGCCGGCAGGCACGAGCGGGGTGAGCGCCAGCGCGATCCCGGCCCCGCCGCCGGCCGCGGCGATCCGGCGTCGTCCACGCACCTCGGCGAACAGCAGGGCGATGAAGAAGGCCGGGAACAGCGCGTCGAGGCCGAGCGCGTTCGGGTCGCCGAGGGCGGGCCCGACGAAGACCCCGACGACGGTGCCCAGCACCCAGCCGGCGTACTGCGGGACGCTTACCCCGACCATGTACCAGGGGTCGAAGGCGCCGCCACCGGTGCTCGCCGCCGCCCACGAGGCGTCGACCGTGGTCATCGCGAATGCAGCCCGCGAGAGCGGCCGCCCCCGCAGCGAAGGAGCGAGCGCGAGCCCCATCGCGAGGTAGCGGGCGTTGAGCAGCACGCCGGCGGCGACCGCGGCGCCGGCGCTACCACCTGCGAGCAGCACGGCGAGCGCGCCGAATTGCGCCGACCCCGAGAAGACCACGATCGACATCACGATCGGCGCCACCGTCCCCATCAGCGGCCGCGCGAGCACCCCGAACGAGATCGAGATGGCGAACACGGCGATCCCGAACGGAATCCCGCGCCGGATCCCGGCCCTCCGCCGCTCCGCGCTTGCCACCTCCATGGGCGCAACGTTAGGTGCCGACTCGCGGGCTAAGCCTCACACCGGCACACGCACGAAAGGCCGGAGGCTAAGACACCCGCGAAGCGGGGACTTAGAGCTCCTAACGCAATGAAGCACGGGCCGCCTGGACGCGCTGGGCGGCGCGCTGCCGCGTCCTCGGTCGCGCGAATAGCGCTGCTATTCACGCTCCCTGCGTCCTTGCATCGCACTCGCCCATCGCGCCCAGTCAGCGCGTGGTCATTCCGTTAGGAGCTCTTAGCCGC
>DASXDE010000009.1:0-5755 GCA_036490825.1 Gaiellaceae bacterium | reverse complement strand
CGGGCTCGCGTACGGCCGGCACGAGCTGCTCGAGTCGTGGCGCCCTTACAAGGCGCGCCCCGCCGCTTCGGAGCCGGTCGGCCGCCGCTTCGAGGTTGGCACGGCGCCGTACGAGATCCTCGCGGGCTTCTCCGCGACGATCGCCTACCTCGAGTCGATCGGGGGGATGGAGGCCATCGCCGGCTACGAGGACGAGCTCGGTGGACGCTTCCTCGACGGGCTGCCGGACGGCGCGACCGTGTACGGGCTGCAGACGATGGAGGGCCGGGTCCCCACCTTCCTCCTCAACCTCGAGGGCGTGGAAGCGGCCGACGCGGCGAAGCGGCTGGCCGGCGCGGGCTTCGGCGTGTGGGCGCACGACAACTGGTACTCGCTCGGGCTGCGGGAGAAGCTCCCGTACCCGGACAGCGCGCTCCGGGTCGGTCTCATCCACTACAACACCGCCGACGAGATCGACCGCTTCAACGACGCGCTCGCGCAGCTGTAGCATTGCGAACATATGTTCGTGCTGCACGCGGACGCCGACGCGTTCTTCGCGTCGGTCGAGCAGCGGGACGACCCGCGGCTCCGCGGCCGCCCGGTCATCGTCGGCGGCGGTGTGGTGCTGGCCGCGAGCTACGAGGCGAAGGCATACGGCGTTCGCACGGCGATGGGCGGACGGCAGGCGCGTCGCCTCTGTCCCGACGCGGTCGTCGTCCCGCCCCGTTTCTCCGCGTACACCGAGGCGAGCCGCGCGATGTTCGCCGTGTTCGAGGACACCTCGCCGGTCGTCGAGGGGCTCTCGATCGACGAGGCCTTTCTCGACGTGCGCGGGATGGAGCGGATCGCGGGCACGCCGCTCGAGATCGCCGTGCGGCTACGCGCCGCGGTGCGCGAGCGCGTCGGGCTTCCGGTCACGGTCGGCGTCGCGCGGACGAAGTTCCTGGCCAAGGTGGCGAGCGGAGTCGCGAAGCCGGACGGCCTGATCGTCGTGCCCCCCGACCGCGAGCTCGCGTTCCTGCACCCGTTGCCGGTCGAGTGTGTGTGGGGCGTCGGCCCGGCGACGGCCAGGCGCCTGCACGCGTGGAACGTGCGCACCGTCGGCGAGCTGGCTGCGCTCTCGGAGCCGACGCTCGTCGCGATGCTCGGCCGGGCGGCGGGCAGTCACCTCAACGCCCTCGCGCACAACCGCGACTTCCGGCGCGTCGAGCCCGGGCGGCGGCGCGGCTCGATCGGCTCGCAGCGCGCGATCGGGCGCGGGCGCCACTCGCCCGAGTCGATCGACGCGACCCTCGTCGGCATCGTCGACCGGATCACGCGCCGCCTGCGGGCGGCCCGCCGCGTAGGCCGGACAGTGGTGCTGCGCCTCCGCTTCGGCGACTTCGAGCGGGCGACGCGCTCGCACACGCTCCCCTACGCGACCGCGAGCACGCAGGCGATCCTCGTCACGGCGCGCGCCCTGCTCGCGACGGCCACGCCTTTGATCGAGCGCCGCGGGATCACGCTCGTCGGGTGTTCCGTCGCGATGCTCGAGGAGGACCGGACGCGCCAGCTCCTGCTCGGCCCGGAGGAGGCGCTCGACGCGGCCGTGGACGCGGTCCGCGACCGCTTCGGCAGCACCGCGATCACGCGCGCCGTCCTGCTCGGCCGCGATCGCGGTTGGTCTATGCCGATGCTGCCGGACTGACGATCCCGGCGTACACGTCGAGGTCGATGTTGCCGCCGCTGACGATGCAGACGCAGCGGTCGTCGCGGCGCAGCGCCGCCGCGAGCGCGAGCGCGCCGGCGCCCTCCGCGACGACGTGCGCTCGCGAGGCGAGGAGACGCACCGCCTCCTCCACCTCGGCGAGCGGCACCGCGACCGCTTCATCGACCAGCTCGCGTGCACGCTCCCACATCCCCGGCAGGAGGGCGCGTCCGCCGGCCCCGTCGACCCACGACGGCTCGAACTCGATCTCGCGTGGCTCGCCTGCCGCAAACGCGGCGGCCAGGGGCGCCCCGGTCTCGGGCTCGGCCGTGACGACGCACACGCCGGGGCGCAGCGCCTTGATCGCGCTCGCGATCCCCGTCGTCAGCCCGCCGCCGCCCCAAGGGATCACGACCGAGTCGAACTCCGGCGCGTCCTCGGCGATCTCGAGGCCGATCGTGCCGTTGCCGGCCATGACCGCGTCCTCGGCGGCGGGGGCGACGAAGAGCCCGTGGACGCCCTCGCGACCGCGGTCGACCATTGCCTGCCACCACTCCTGGTGCGTGACGGGGACGAGCTCCGCTCCGAGCGCCTCGACGCGGTCGAGCTTGGCTCGTGGGGCGTCGGCGGGAACGATCACTCGCGCCGGCACGCCCGCTTCCCGTGCGGCCCAGGCGAGACCCTGCGCCATGTTGCCGGCGCTCGCCGTGACAACTCCGTCTGCGAGCTCGCCCGCAGACGCCGCGCGGATCGCAGAGAAGGCGCCGCGCAGCTTGAACGAGCCGATCGGGTGCAGGCACTCGAGCTTGAGGAGGATCCGGTCGTCGGCGTCGAGGGGCACGAGAGGCGTGCGGAGGACGTCGTCGCCGATCCGCTCGCGCGCCCGGCGGATCTCGTCGAGCGGGATCAGGTCGGATCGCTCTCCTTGGCGAGCTCGGTCAGGTCGGTGCGCACCGTCCAGAGCTCGGGGAACAGCTTGTGCTTGATCAGCCCGGCAAGCAGCTCGACCGGCGTGCCCTGCGTGCCCACCACCTCCTCGCCGATCACGCGGCCGACCATCTTCACGTGCCGGAAGCGCCAGACGCCGACCTGCTCGTCCCAGTCGATCAGCGCCTCCGCGAGCTGGTACAGGTCCTCGTGCTCGCGGCCCCGGGTGTAGACCTCGAGCAGCGACAGCCCGCGCTCGCGTCGCAGCGCGTCGAAGGCCGCGTAGAGGCCGGGCGAGACTTCCCGGATCCCGCGGAAGCCGGGCGAGTCGAAGCCCGAGCCGTGGCCGAGCACGCGGCGCACCTCCTGGTACTCCCACGGCGACATCAGCTCGAGGTGCTCGAGGAACGAGACGACATAGCGCAGCGCGTGGTTCGCGCGCCCGAGCAGCCGTAGCGCGCCGGCCACGTCGCGTGCGTCGATGAGCCGCGTCGCCTCCTCCACCTCCATCCACGCGTGCTTGAGCCAGATCTCCGAGGACTGGTGGACGCTCTGGAACAGGAGCTCGTCGCGGTGCACCCACTCGTCCGGCCCCTTCTGGAGCGCGAGCAGCTCGTCGGTGCGGAGGTAGCGCTCGTAGTCGCTCGCTCCCTCCCCGGGCAGGATCGGCTGGAACTCGTCCGCGTTCGGAGCGCTCACCAGATCCGCATCTCCAGCCCGGCGAGCGGTACGCCGCCGTCCTCCGTCACGAGCCAGGTGTCCTGCATATAGAGGCATTCTCGGCCATCCGCCGCGATCGCGTGCGGGTGCATGGAGAAGACCATGTTCGCCGCGAGCTCGGTCTCGATGCCCTCGCCGAGCCGCGGGTGCTCGATCATCGTCATCCCGATCGAATGGCCCGTCACGTGGCCGAGGTGGTAGCCGCGCTGCGTGAAGCCGGCCGAGACGGCGCGATGGACGTCGTGCGCGGTCGCGCCCGGGCGCAGCGCGGTCTGCGCGACCTCGTAGTACTCCTCGTACGCCTCGAGCATCCGGTTCACCTCGTCGCTCGGCGTGCCGAGCGCGCGCGAGACCTCGACCCAGTGTCCGCCCGGCCCCGCGATCTCGAGCGAGGGGACCGTGAACTCGCCGAACACGGTGTCGTCGCGCGCGATCGCGAACTCGGCGCCCACGAGGACCATGTTCATCGTCAGCCGCCCGCAGCCGCGCTCCACGAACAGCTTCTCCGCCGGCGCGAGCACCTCCGCCGCGTTGCGGCCCGGTGCCCACGCCTCGCGAAACGCGTGGAAGCCGTCGACGTTGATCGCGACACTCTCGCGCACCGACGCGAGCTCCGCCTCGGACTTGACGGCGCGCGCGAGGTCGAACTGCACGTCCCACGCGACGAGCTCGGCGGCATCGGCGAGCGCTGCGTAGTCGCGCACCGTCGTCACGTAGTCCAGCCCGTAGACGCCCACCCGCTGTCCGCGCAGCCGGTCGGCCAGCCACTCCCCCGGCCGGTCGGCGAAGACCTGGTCGGCGATCTGGGAGTCGCCGTGCTCGCCGACGTAGCGCGCCTCCGCCGGGAAGACGATCGCCGGCTCGCCCTCGCGGGGCACGAGGACGTAGGCGTAGCGATGGACTATCTGGAAGCCGGAGAGGTAGGTCACGGAGCCCTCGAAGCCCGTGTACTCGGAGCCGCAGACGAGCGCCGCGTCGAGCCCGTCCCGCCCGAGCGCCTCGCGCACCCGCGCGTGCCGTGCCGTCAGCTCTGCGTCCACGAAGCCTCCACTCCTTTCACGAGCGCCTGGATCGAGGCGTTGAGCGGCGTCGGCACGCCGTGCTCGCCGCCGAAGCGGACGATGCCGCCGTTGAGGTAGTCGACCTCCGTCTGCCGCCGCGCCTCGACGTCCTGCAGCATCGACGCCTTGTGGTCGTAGGCGACGTCCCTGCGCGCGGCGTGGTCGATCAGGTCCTCGGGGTCTGCGTCGAGCTCGATCCCCTGGGCTGCCGCGACCGCCTTGCCCTCCTCGACGAGACCCGTCACGAGCCTGCGCAGGTCGGGCCGCTCGCAGACGCGCCCGTGGGTGAGGCCGGTCAGCGCGCCGATCGGGTTCGTCGAGGCGTTGAAGATCACCTTCCGCCACTGCGGGCCGCGCGCGTCCTCCACGGCGTTCGCCGGCATCCCCGCGCGGGTGCAGGCGTCGGCGAGGCGCTCCACCTCGCGGAGCGGCGTCCGCTCGTCGTACGAGCCGAACGTCGTGTCGCCCTTCACGTCCCACTGCACGTGACCTGGCTCGAGCAGCTTTCCCGCGGGGAACGTCGTGCCGCGGATCACGCGCTCGACGTGCGCGGCGAGGGTCTCCTCGTTGCCGAGCCCGTTCTGGACCGTGGCGACGCAGCCGTCCGCGAAGGCATGGGCGGTGGCGGCGATCGCCCGCTCGGTGTGCATCGCCTTCGTCGCGACGATCCCGAAGTCGCAGGGCGGGATCTCTGACGCGTCCGCGGTCGCCCGCGGCCGCCCGACCACGTCCCCGGCGCCCGAGAGCCGCAGCCCGTCGCGGTTGACGGCCGCGACGTGGAGCTCGTTGAGGTCGAAAGCCCAGACCTCGACGTCCTCGAGCAGCGAGAGGTTCGCCGCGAACAGCGACCCCACCGCCCCACAGCCCACGACCGCGATCCTCACTCCGAGTAGCTCGCCTCCCTCGCCCTGACGAGCCTATAGACGGCCGTCTGGAGCGGGACGGCGAGCCCGAGCCGCTCGGCCTCCCGCACCAGGGCGCCGTTGATCAGCTCGAGCTCGGTCGGCCGCCGCGCCTCGACGTCCTCGAGCATGGAGGGGTAGTGGCGGTGGCCGCGCTGCGTCGCGAGGACGTTCATCTCCCACGGATCGTCGTGCAGCTCGACCCCGGCCGCGGCCGCGACCGCCTTCCCCTCGTCGACGAGGTCGCGGACGAGGTGGCCGAGATCGGAAAGCGCCTCCGTCTGCGCGAAGTGGAAGTCGTGCGGGAGGCCCGTCAGCGCGGCGACGCCGTTCACGGTCGCGTTGAAGATCAGCTTCGACCACTGCGCGGGCCGGAGGTCGGCGAACGCCTCGGCCTTCAGGCCTGCTGCCTCGAGCAGCTCGGCGACGCGGCGCGCGTCCGTCTCCGCCGTCCCGCGGTAGGGGCCGATCCACGTCGC
>DASXDE010000008.1:0-9185 GCA_036490825.1 Gaiellaceae bacterium | reverse complement strand
CCGCTCCGCCGGCTCGCCGAACACGCGCGAGTACGCGTCCCGTGCGGGCTCGAGCGTCTGCGCGTCGACGAGCATGAGCTCCTCCTCGACTCCGAGCGACCACGGCGGCGCCGCGCCGAAGCGGCTGAGATCCATGAGCGGCCTACTTGCCGCGGACGCCGTGCACCGGCCGCCCGGCGGCCTCCCACGCGTAGTACGAGGCGCTCGGGCCGAAGTCGACTTCGTAGGAGACGATCCGCGGGTTGCGGCCGACCTCCTTCGCGCGCTGCGCGTGACGGAGGAGGTTCGGGTCGTCCTGCTCCTCCCAGACGAGCACGAGATGCGCGGCGGTCATGAAGGTCGCCACGAACAGGCAGCCCGGCGCTGGGCACGGGAACGGATCGGTGCTGACGCAGAACCAGCCGACATGGTCGTGGCCGTCCTCCGTCCAGAGCTCTTCGGCCTCGCTGGGAATGCCGTGCTCCACGAGCCCGCCTCTGCCCGTGTGGATCTCCCCACGCTCCACCCGCCCAAAGGTAGCGCCAGGTCGCTACCCACGGAGGAGCAGGGCCCAAATCCCGCCGAACAGGGCGGTTCCGACCGCTACCCAGGTCACGTAGTCGCCCACGACGCCGCTGTGCAGCTCGCGCAGGACACGCACCGGCGGAGCGAGCGTCCGCGCGGCCGCCGCCGAGACGGTGCGCGGCAGCCGCCGCAGGTAGAGGCCGACGAGGGCGAGCCCGAGGGCGAGGATCGTGGCGCCGCCCCCGTAGAGGAGCGACTCGAGCGAAGTGTGGCGGATCGTCACCGGCAGGCTCGGCGGCGGGGCCACCGGGCGGCCGTGGAGGACGCTCGCCGCGTAGCCGGCTCGGTCGCGGAAGCGGTCCGCCGCATACTCCGCCCGCTGGCCGAGCCCCGGCACGACGCTGATCGCGACGCCCAGGACGACCGCGGTGAGGGCGACCGCGACCAGCAGCGGCCGGACGACGTGACGCTCGAGCGGATCCTCCTCGAACGGCTCGCCGAGCAGCGGATCCCCGGCGTCGCCCCAGCCGAGGAAGATGCGGGCGCCCGCGCGCAGCAGTGCCGCGCCCGCCAGCGCGGAGCCCAGCCAGAGCAGCGCGAGGATCCAACCCCTCCCCAGCTCGGTGGCGCCCTCGTCGATCAGGCCGTGGCCGAGGTAGATGCCGACATACGGCGTCCCGACCAGCCCGATCGTCCCCGCGAACCAGGCCGCCGCCGGCGCCCAGCAGCCGCGGCCCCGGCCGCGCAGGTGCAGCTCGTCGATCAGCCCGTGGTCGACGTGGAGGATCCCCGCGACGAAGAAGAGGCCCGCCGTGAGGAGGGCATGGGCGAGAAAGAGAAGCTCGGCGCCGGCGAGCCCCGACGAGTCGAGCAGGCCGATCCCCGCCAGCATGATCCCGATGTGGCAGAGGACGGAGTAGGCGAGCATCCGCTTCAGGTGCCGCTGCAGGAAGGCCATCACCCCCGTGAGCACCGCCGTCACCAGGCCGATCCAGAGGAGCACGTCTCCGACGGCGTGCCCGTGCCCGAAAGGCGCGTCGAAGACCGTCCAGTACAGGCGGGCGACACCGATCAGCCCGATGTCCGTCATCACGCCGCCCAGGACGGCGCATACGGGCGCCGGCGCGACCGCATACGCGTCGGCCGCCCAGAGGTGGAACGGGACGACCGCCGCCTTGATCAGCAGGCCGCAGAAGAGGAGCGTCATCGCGAAGATCACGAGGCCGCCCGCGGGCCCGTGCGACAGCGTGCGCCCGATCTGGGCGAGGTTGAGCGCTCCGGTGCGCGCGTAGAGGAGCGCGATCCCGACCGCGAACAGGTAGCCGCCGACGCTGTTCGTGATCGCGAAGTTGACCGCGCCCTGGACAGGCCCGAGGCGCTCCACCTGGAAGCCCGTCAGCGCGTACGCCGCGACGCCCATCAGCTCGAGCCAGACGAAGAGGTTGAACACGTCGCCCGACATCGCGAAGCCGCACAACGCTCCGAGCGCGACGAGCATCAGCGCGTCGAAGAGCCGGGCGGCCTCGCGCAGGAAGGTCAGCGAGTAGAGGAGCGCGAGCGTCACGACGAGTCCGATCACGGCGCACATTCCGGCCGCGAGCGGGCCCACGGCGAAGTCGACGCCGAGCGCGACCCCGCCTCGCGTCTGCCAGCCGCCGAACCAGTGCACGACCTCGTGGCTTTCCGCGTGCCACAGCAGCACGAACGCGAATGCCGTGGTCGCCGCCGACGCGGCGATGACGAGGGCGTCCTGGACCGGCGCGGGCGTGACGTGGTCGAGCCCCGCGACGGCGGCCGCCGCCAGCAGCGGGATCGCCACCAGGAGCGGCGGGACCCAGCTCATCCCGAGACGTCGGCGATTCGGTCCGGGTCGACAGTGCCCGAGAGCCGGTGCGCGTCGAGCGCCAACGCGAGGATGAGCGCGACCACGGCAACGCTGACGACTACGTCCGTGAGGGTCAGGGCCTGCACGACCGGGTCGACGGCGGTCGTGCCGAGCTTGACGCCCTTGAAGATCGGCGCCTTGCCGTGCTTGACGTAGCCGACCGTCAGCAGGAGGACGTAGCTCGACGACTGGGTCACCGTCAGGCAGATAGCGAGATGGATCAGGTTCTTGCTCGTGGCGACCCCGGCGAGGCCGACGAGGCAGAGCCAGGCCGCGACGGCGTACGGCAGATAGCTCACGACCCCGCGTCCTCCGGCTCGAGCGGGACGACGTAGGTCTCGAGGAACTCGGCGAAGAGCAGCAGCATCGCCACGGCGACCGCGAGCCCGGCCGCGCCGTTGAGGATGCCGATGCTGCCGGCCGAGGCCAGCGTCCCCGTCTGGCCGTGGCCGAACAGGTTGGCAAGGAACGGCATCCCCGAGGCGAGGGCGGCGAGCCCGGTGACGACGTAGCCGCCGGCCCCGATCCCCTCGAACGGATCGAGCACGTGCTCGTTGCGGAAGGGGTGATAGTCGCGGTGACTGCCGACGAGGTAGAGGAGGAGGATCGCGCCTGCGAGGACGACGCCGCCGGGGAAGCCGCCTCCGGGCGTGATGTAGCCGAAGGCGACGAGCCAGAGGCCGACGAGGAGGCCGCCGCCGACCATGACGACGCCGAGGAGACGGACGGCGTCGCTGCGCAGACGCCGGGTGCGCCGCTCCACCCGGCCGGCGCTCGCCTCGTCCCGCAGCAGGAGCGTGACGCCGAGCACCGAGGCGTAGAGGATGAACTCCTCCGCCATCGTGTCGATCCCGCGCACGTCGAAGGTCGTCCCCATCACGACGTTCGTGGAGTGGCGCAGCGGGACGACGATCCGGTTGAGGACGTAGCCGTACGGGCCGCGGTAGTCCCCGAAGGCGGGGAGACCGGCGATCGCCCACGCGAAGAGCCCGGCGAGGCCGAGCAGCGCCGGTGCGAGGACGCCGATCCGCAGACGCCTAGTCATCGCTCGTCTCCTTCGATCGACGCTCGCCGCGCACACGCGCGACGGCGGCGAGGATCACGAGCGGGTACGCGATGCCCGAGACGACGAGCATCGACAGCGCCGGATCCGGCGCCTGGAGCACGACGAAGAGGAGGACGAGCGTGACGCCGTAGATGCCGTTCACCAGGGCCTGGCGGAGCGGGTCGCGCGTGAGGACGACGAGCGGGGCGCCGAGCGCGACGAGCGAGAACACGACGGCCTGGAGTGGCACGAGCGTCGCGAGCACGGTCAGGCCTCGAAGTCGGGGTCGTCGACCCGGCGGGCGGCCCGCGCGGTCGCGATCACGAGCCCCGGGTTGAGGAGGAAGAGGAGGCCGACCGTCGCGATCGCCTGCATCCCGGCCGCTGTCAGGTGCTCGCGGACGAGCACGGCCGCGAGGATGAGGAAGGCCGGGACGGTAGTGCACGCGGCGACGTAGTGGAGGCGGTCGAGCGTCGTGCGCATCACGAGCACTCCTGCGACGCACAGCAGCTCGGCTGCGACGCCGAGTGCGAGAAGGACGTCGACGGCGAGGTCTGCCGCCTGCATCAGGTCCAGCGGCCGAGGAAGCGGGCGAACACGAGGCAGCCGATCCAGGAGGTGACCGCGGCGATGATCGGCACGGTGAAGAACGCCGGCTGGCCGAGGCCGACGGAGAGGCAGAGCAGGATCAGCGTCGCGAGCGCGCCCACCGCCTCGAGCGCGACCAGCCCGTCGATCGGGCGGCGCAACGAGGCGACGGCGAGCAGCGGCGCCAGCGCCGCGCTCAGGACGGTCGCCGCGATCAGGAAGGCGTTCAGCTCAGGCCGGCCTTTCCGAGCGCCGGTAGGGAACCAGGTCGTGGAGGAGCACGCTCTGCGTCTCCGGATCGACGTCGATCACGTACGCATTCGGGCTGTAACAGGAGACGAGCACCGTCCAGGCACGAGGACCGACCCCGCGCGCGGCGGCGGCGCCGCCCGCGAGCTCGCGGGAGACGAGGCGGCCCCGCAGCACCCGGCGGCGCGCGACGCTCGCGAGCACGGCCCACGTCACGATGCCGAAGTCCACGAAGACCATGCCCAGCGCACGTGGCAGGTCGGCGAGCCCCCGCAGCGGTACGCGCGCGCCGAAGCCGGTCCGCGTGCGGGCCAGCTCGGCCAGGCTCGCGGCGATCGTCGCCGAGATCGCGGCGGCCACCACCTCCTGCCGGTTCCATTCGCCCACCAGCAGGAACCAGAGCCAGAAGAGCCCCAGCCACCAGACAACCCAGGCCACGACGTGCTTCACGGGGCGCGTATCCCCGCTGGGCGACAGCGCGAATCGCGCCCCGCCTGCCGAGCCGGAAACACCGTTTACACGCCTGCCCGGATCGGAATGAGGATCCCGATGAAGCTCTCGAAGCTGCTCGAGTCGTGGCCCGCGTTGCGGCAGCTGCAGGAGGGCGACCTGCTGGGGCTCGGCAAGGCCGTGCAGTCGCCGCGCTCGCGGGCGCTCACGCCGCGGATCGACGAGGCGGAACACGTCGTCCAGTCGATCTGCCCCTACTGCGCAGTCGGCTGCGGCCAGCTCGTCTACGTCAAGGGCGGCGAGATCACGCACATCGAGGGCGACCCGGCCTCGCCGATCTCGCGTGGTCGCCTCTGCCCGAAAGGCCAGGCCTCGAAGAGCTACGCGCAGAGCCCGCTGCGCGAGTACAGGGTCAAGTACCGGCGCCCGTACGGCACCGCGTGGGAGGAGCTCTCGCTCGACGACGCGATGGAGATGATCGCCGACCGGATCATCAGGACGCGTGCCGACACCTGGGAGTTCGAGACGGAGGACGGCAATCCCGCCAACCGCACGATGGCGATCGGCAACCTCGGCGGCGCCACCCTGGACAACGAGGAGAACTACCTCATCAAGAAGTTGATGACGGGTCTCGGCATCGTCCAGGTCGAGAACCAGGCCCGCATATGACACAGCTCCACGGTGCCCGGTCTGGGCACCTCGTTCGGACGCGGCGGGGCCACGACGTTCCAGCAGGACCTGCAGAACGCGGACTGCGTCGTGATCATGGGCTCGAACATGGCCGAGAACCATCCGGTGGGTTTCCAGTGGGTGATGGAGGCCAGGGAGCAAGGCGCAAAGGTGATCCACGTCGACCCGCGCTTCACCCGCACGAGCGCGATGGCGACGAAGCACGTCGGCATCCGCGCCGGTAGCGACATCGCCTTTCTCGGCGGGATCGCCAACTACATCCTCCAGAACGAGCGCTACTTCCGCGAGTACGTCGAGCACTACACGAACGCGCCGGTGATCATCAACGAGGAGTTCTCCGACACCGAGGACCTCGACGGCCTGTTCTCGGGCTGGGACCCCGAGGAGGGCGAGTACAGCGTCGAGAGCTGGATGTACGAGGGCATGGAGGTGCACGGCTCGGCGGGCCAGCGCGAGCAGGGGTTCAAGCCGACCAAGGGCGAGGCGTCGGGGCACGGCGGGCACGGCGGCGGCCTCCACCATGGCGAGCCGCCGTCCGAGGACGAGACGATGCAGCATCCGCGCTGCGTCCTCCAGCTCCTGAAGAGGCACTACGCGCGCTACACGCCCGAGTTCGTGGCCGAGACGTGCGGCTGCTCGGTCGACGACTTCGTCGAGGTCTGCGAGACGCTGATCGCCAACTCCGGACGCGACCGGACGAGCGCGTTCGTCTACGCGGTCGGCTGGACGCAGCACACGGTCGGCGTCCAGATCATCCGCTCCTGCGCCGTCGTGCAGCAGCTGCTCGGCAACATCGGCCGGCCCGGCGGCGGGATCATGGCCCTGCGCGGGCATGCGTCGATCCAGGGCTCGACGGACATCCCGACGCTCTACAACATCCTTCCCGGCTACCTACCCATGCCGCACGCCGAGTCGTACGGCGACCTCGACGGCTATGTGACCGCGAATACGTCGCCGACCGGCTGGTGGGGCCGCTTCCGCTCGTACTTCATCAGCCTGATGAAGGCGTACTTCGGCGAGAACGCGACCGCCGACAACGACTTCCTCTTCGAGTCGCTGCCGCGGATCGACGACGACAACTCCGCCTACTGGACCGTCGAGCAGATGCTCGAGGGGAAGGTGAAGGGCTACATCATCGCCGGCGAGAACCCGGCCGTCGGCCACGCGAACGGCAAGGCCCACCGGCTGGGGCTCTCCCGCCTCGAGTGGCTCGTCGCGCGCGACGTCGTCGAGATCGAGTCGGCCTCGTTCTGGTACGACAGCCCCGAAGTCGAGTCGGGCGAGCTGAAGCCGGCCGAGATCGCGACCGAGGTTTTCTTCCTGCCGGCCGCGACGCACACGGAGAAGGACGGCTCCTTCACGAACACCCAACGGCTGCTGCAATGGCACTGGCACGCCGTCGACCCGAAGGATGATTGCCGCTCGGAGCTCTGGTTCTACTTCCACCTCGGCCGCCTGATCAAGCAGAAGCTCTCCGAGTCGGAGGAGGAACGAGACAAGCTGATCAAAGCCTTGCGCTGGGAGTACCCGACGCACTCGGCGATCCAGGAGCCGGACGCCGAGGCCGTGCTGCAAGAGATCAGCGGCCAGGAGATCGCAACCGGCAGGTTCCTCTCCGGCTACCCCGAGCTGAAGGACGACGGCTCGACCCTCTGCGGCTGCTGGATCTACAGCGGCTGCTTCCAGGACGGGATCAACCAGACTGCGCGCAAGAAGCCGCACTGGGAGCAGGACGGCTACGTCGCGAACGAATGGGCGTGGGCCTGGCCCGACAACCGGCACCTCCTCTACAACCGCGCGTCGGCCGACCCGGACGGCAAGCCGTGGTCGGAGCGCAAGCAGTACGTCTGGTGGGACGAGGGCGACGGCAAGTGGACCGGTCTCGACACGCCGGACTTCAAGGAGGACAAGCCGCCGGACTACGTGCCGCCCGAGGACGCCGAGGCCGAGGACGCCATCGCCGGCGACCACCCGTTCATCATGCAGGCCGACGGACGCTCCTGGCTCTTCGTCCCCCAGGGGCTCGAGGACGGGCCGCTGCCGACCCACTACGAGCCGCACGAGTCGCCGTTCGAAAACGCGCTCTATTCGCAGCGCGCGAACCCGCGCCGGCAGCAGAACAAGGAGCTCGCCGAGGATCCGTACAACCCCGTGAACGGGGAGCCCGGAGCGGAGATCTATCCGTACGTCGTCACGACGTACCGCCTGACGGAGCACCACACGGCCGGCGGGATGACGCGCTCGGTCCCGTACCTCGCGGAGCTGCAGCCGCAGATGTTCTGCGAGGTGCATCCGGACCTCGCGCGCGAGGTCGGTCTCGAGCACGGCGGCTGGGCGACGATCTACACCTCGCGATCTGCGATCGAGGCGCGTGTCCTCGTCACCGACCGGATGCGGCCCGTCCGGATGGGCGGCCGCGAGGTGCACCAGGTCGGCCTGCCCTACCACTGGGGCAAGCGCGGCCTCGTCACCGGCGACTCGGCGAACGACCTCGCGCACATGGCGCTCGATCCGAACGTCCACATTCAGGAGGTGAAGGCGTTCACCTGCGGGATCAGGGCCGGCCGGCGTCCGCGCGGCGCCGAGCTGCCCCGCTTCGTCGCCGAGCTACGCGAGCAGGCGCATTCGCGTCGTGAGCAGGATCCGCGCGTCGAGCCCGAGGAAGCGAGGAAGACGAGCTCGTGAGCACGCTCGAGACGGCACGGCCCGACGGCTGGCAGACCTACGGCGACGAGAAGAAGGAGCGCGTCGGCTTCTTCACCGACACCTCGGTCTGCATCGGCTGCAAGGCGTGCGAGGTCGCCTGCAAGGAGTGGAACCTCATCCCCGAGGACGGACGCGTCTGGACGGGCGAGTCGTACGACCACACCTCCCAGCTCGGCGCCAACACGTGGCGACATGTCGCCTTCATCGAGCAGCGCAAGCCGCTGCGGGTGGACGGCGACGGCGAGCTCGGGGTTGACGCGGGCGGTGACGGCGGCGCGGACCTCCGCTGGCTGATGGAGTCGGACGTCTGCAAGCACTGCACGCACGCCGCCTGCCTCGACGTCTGCCCGACCGGCTCGCTCTTCCGCACCGAGTTCGGCACGGTCGTCGTGCAGCAGGACATTTGCAACGGCTGCGGGTACTGCGTCCCCGCCTGCCCGTTCGGTGTCCTCGACAAGCGGCATCTCGCTCCGGCTCCCGACCTGCCGGCGTTCGCGAAGGAGGATGGCCGGGTCTGGAAGTGCACCCTCTGCTACGACCGCCTGAAAGGCGGCCACGAGCCGGCGTGCGCGAAGGCGTGCCCGACGAAGTCGATCCAGTTCGGGCCGCTCGAGGAGTTGCGCGAGCGCGCCGACGCGCGGCTCGCGAAGCTCTCCGCCGAGGGCTGGAACGGCGCTCAGCTGTACGGCCGCGATCCCGACGACGGGGTCGGCGGCTTCGGCGCCTTCTTCCTCCTCCTCGACGACCCCGAGGTCTACGGCCTGCCGCCCGACCCGGTCGTGACGACGCGCGACCTGCCGGAGATGTGGACGAACATGCTCGCCGCCGCCGGCGCCCTCCTCGCGGGAGTGACGGCGCTCACGCTGGTCGGAGGCCGCCGATGAGCGAACGACTCCATCCGCTCTCGGAGCTGAACGGCAAGCCGCCCGGGACGACCTCGTGGGGAGGCTCGATCACGGAGGCAGGCACCGAGATGCGCTCGTACTACGGCCGCCCGATCCTCAAGGAGCCCGTCTGGACCTGGGAGATCCCGGCCTACTTCTTCACGGGCGGGCTCGCGGGCGCGTC
>DASXDE010000007.1:0-12536 GCA_036490825.1 Gaiellaceae bacterium | reverse complement strand
GTACCCCCGTCCCGGCCGCGTCGAGCCTCCCGTGCAGCTGCATGCCACACTCGGAGCAGCGCACGAGCCCGCCCTCGTGGAGCACGAACTCACCGCAGACCGGGCACTCGAGCGACGCCCCGCGCAGCACGGCGAGGAGCTCCTGCTCGAGCGTCCGGTGGAGTGGCGTCGCCGGGGTCACAGCTCCCGGAACACCCCCACGACCTTGCCGAGGATCTGGACGTGTGGCGCGTAGATCGGCTCGAGCGCGCTGTTCTCGGGCTGCAGCCGGATGCGGCCGTTCTCGCGGAAGAAGCGCTTCACCGTGGCCTCGTCGGCCGTCTCGTCGTCGCCGGCGAGAGCGACGACGATCTCGCCATCACGCGCGTCCTGCGCGCGCCGCACCACGACTACGTCGCCGTCGAGGATGCCCGCCTCGATCATCGAGTCGCCCTGGACGCGCAGGAGGAAGTCGCCGCGAAGATTCTCCGGGACCGCGATCTCGTCCTCGACGTTCTCTTCCGCCAGCAAGGGGCCGCCCGCCGCGATCTGGCCGAGCAGCGGCAGCTTCGGCAGCTCGGCGACGGCCGTCGCGGACGCCTTCTCCCTGCCGACGAGCTCGAGCGCCCTCGGCTTCGTCGGGTCGCGGCGCAGCAGTCCCGCGCGCTCGAGGTTCGCGAGATGCGCGTGGACCGTGGACGGCGAGGCGAGGCCGACCGCTCCGCCGATCTCGCGCACGGTCGGCGGATAGCCGTGCCGGTCGACGTAGTCGACGAGGAAGCTCCAGATCTCGCGCTGCCGGCCGGTCAGCTCGGCTGTGGTCTCCATCTCACGCTCCGGGGTTGGGTACGGTGGCGAACACGTGTTCGACAGCAGGGTACGGACTCCTCCGGACGGCGTCAATCGGAGAGTCGCCGCGGCACGGCGGCGGCCGCTCGGCGGCCGCCTGAAACGTCATGCGCTGGAGAGGACTTGAACCTCCACGGCCTGTTAAGGCCACTAGGCCCTCAACCTAGCGCGTCTACCAATTCCGCCACCAGCGCGAGAGCCCGCGCAGTGTAGCCACGCCGCGGGGCGCGAGGGCTACTGGCTGAGGTAGTGGAAGAGGGCGATGCTGTTCGCGAAGAAGAGCACCGTGAGCACGAGGGTGACCCGCGTCAGGTTCCGCTCCACGATGTGCGTTCCGCCCTGCGAGGCCGGGGTGAAGCCCATCCCGCCCATGCCTGCGTCGCGTCCCGAGTGCATGAGAATGAGCGACGTCAAGCCGACGACGATCAGCACCTGGGTGACGGCGAGGAACTGGAGCACGCGCTCAGGGTAGCCGCCGGCGCGTCACTTCGACGATCGCCCCGACGAGCTCGGACGCGATCCGGTCCTTGGTCACGTAGCCGGACGCGCCCGCCTCCCGCGAGCGGTCGACGTCGGCGCGCGAGTTCGAGCCGGTCAGCATGAGGACGTGGACGCCCTCGCCGGCAGCCCGGATCTCGCGCGTCGCCTCGAACCCGTCGAGCACCGGCATGCTGACGTCCATCAGGACGACGTCCGGGCCGAGCTTTCGCGCGAGCTCGACCGCCTTCCCGCCGTCACCCGCCTGGCCCACGACCTCGATCCGGTCGTCGGCGGTGAGAATCGCCTCGAGCGCCTCGGCGAAGAGGCGGTGGTCGTCGGCGATGAGGACGCGTAGTGGCTTCTGCTTTCGCTTGCGGCTGCGCACCCGCCACATCCTCGCTGTTAGCGTCGACTTGTGGAAGAGGACGTCCACGCGCGGATCCAGAAGCTTCTCGTCACCGGGGACAATCGCTTCAAGCAGGGAGTCGATCCGGCCAAGGCCCGCGAGAGCTGGGAGCAGGCGCTCGCCCTCGCCCGGGAGGCCGGGCTCGAGGAACGGATCCGCCCGCTCGTCGAGGTCAGGCTGGCCGACCTCGAGCAACCGCCCGGGTGAGGATCGCCTCGATCCGCTCCGCCTGGCGACGGACGTCGTGCTCCGCCGTCGCCTCGCGCGCGGCGTCGTTCGGGCACGGGAACGCAGCCGCCTGCCCGAGCGCGCGCGTGAGGGCGTCGACGTCGAGCGGGTCGACGAGGACTCCGGCCTCCGGGGGCACGAACTCCGGCGGCCCGCCGATCCGCGTCGCGACGACCGAGCGGCCGCACGCCATCGCCTCGAGCAACGCCTGGCCGAGCGGCTCGACGAGGCTCGGCTGGGCGAGGACGCGGCACTCGGCGAGCAACCGCGGGATCTCGTCGTGCGGCACGCGCCCGAGCAGGCGGACGCGCTCGCGCCCCTCGAGCCGGGAGCGGAGCGGCCCGTCGCCGGCGAACGTGAGCGTCCCTTCGTCGAGCCGCGCGAAAGCGTCGGCGAGCCGCAGCACGTTCTTCCGCTCGTCGAGCGCGCCCACGCAGAGGAAGCCGGGAGGCCTGGCGGGAGGCTCGGTCACGGCGAAGCGCTCGCGGTCGACCCCGCTCGAGACGACCTCGAGCTTGCCGCGCGCCTCCGGCAGCTTCGTCTCGAGCTCGCGGCTCAGGTAGCCCGAGACGCAGATCACCGCTGCCGCCCGACGCACGACGAGTCGGGTTGCGGCGGCGACGCCCGGGATCGCACCGATGTTCCGGACGTCCCTGCCGTGCGCCGTGACGACGAGCGGCGCGCGTCCCGCAAGGGCGGCGATCAGGCCGGAGGGAACGAGGAAGTGCGCGTACACGACGTCCGGCCGCGCCGCCGCGAGCGTCCTCCGCGCGAGCGTCAGATAGCGCAGCTTTCCGCCGGCCCGCGTGTCGAGGACGGCTCGCTCGACCTGGTGGTCGCGCGCGAGGAGCTCCCGCTCGACCTGCGCGACGAACGTCCCGAGGTCGGGCGCGTCGGGCCCCGGGTACATCTGCGAGACGAGCAGGATGCGCACGGGGCCAGCGTACGCGGGCCCCGTGCGACGGGCAGGGTTTGCGGCCTCAGGCCGCGGCGGCCCCGCGGACGACGTCGAGGACGAAGTCGGAGCGGCCCTCGAAGAGCAGGTCGAGCAAGCGGCCACCGCCGACGAGTCCGACCGGGCGCCGGAGAAGGGCGACGAGGCGCGCCTCGTCCAGACCGGCCGCGCGGGCCGCCTTCACGGCCTCGCGGACGCCGGCCGGGATCGAGCCGCCGGGACCGAACTGCCAGGCGGGATAGAGCCATTCGTCCCGGTCGCGGACGGCGAAGAGCTCGCCGCGCTCGCGCAGGCTCTCGATCTCGGTCGGGTTGACGCCGAGCCGGCTCGCGAGCCAGGAGCCCGGCAGCGGAGTGGTGAGCATGCTGTGCATCTCGGATCTCCTTCTCGGCTCAGATCGAGGCCGCGGCCGGAGCGGCGGTGGGCTCGGCGGGGACGTAGACGGGCTCGTAACCGAGCAGACGGCCGAGCGGAGCGCCAAGGGCGAGCCCGATCCGCTGCAGGAGCGCCGGCGGGAAGGG
This sequence comes from Gaiellaceae bacterium, assembly GCA_036490825.1. Lineage (GTDB taxonomy): Bacteria > Actinomycetota > Thermoleophilia > Gaiellales > Gaiellaceae > Palsa-739. Next base: position 9,118 of record DASXDE010000007.1, on the reverse strand, counting down.
CAGGCGAACCGTGTCGAAGTGCGCGTTCGCGATCACGGCGAGCCGGAGCGGGTTCGGCATTCCCTTGCGGTTCGTCTTGCCGTCGGCAGCGAGCGCGAACATCGTCTCGAGCAGCGCCTCGAACTGCAGGGCGGGCCGCACCTCGCAGACGAACTGGGCCTCCTCGTCGCCGGCGTTCCAGAACTTGTGCGGCGTGCCCGCGGGCACCGTCAGCCGCTGCCCGGGGCCCGCGACGAGCTTCTTGCCGCCGACCCGGAAGCCGACGCTGCCGCGGAGGATCTCGAAGCGCTCCTCCTGGCTCGGGTGGACGTGGGCGGCCGCGACGAAGCCGTTCGGCTGCACGAAGGTCTCGATCACCACGGCCTCGCCGTTCGTCTCGCGGGAGGTCTGGCGGAAGACGATGCGCTCGCCGGTGACGGGGTTGTAGATCGTTTCTCCTGCGTGGATCATGTCGGTGCTCCTTCCGTTTCTTCCGGGGGGTTGGGAGCACCATCGAGGTGAGCGCTTAATTTCCACTTGAGACTCGCTTGGGAGGGGGTCGAAGAGCATCGAATTCCGCATCCTGGGGCCGGTCGAGGCCGACGGAGACGCAGGCGCGATCGCGCTCGGGGGCCCGAAGCAGCGGGCGCTGCTGGCGCTTCTGCTCCTGAGCCCGAACACCGTCGTGCCGCGCGACCGGCTGGTCGACGCGCTGTGGGGCGCCGAGCCGCCTCGCTCGGCGGTCGCCTCGCTGCAGGTGTACGTGCACGGCCTGCGCCGCGTGCTCGGCGCGGAGCGAATCGAGACCCACGGGACCGGTTATCGCCTGCAGCTCGACGCGGCGGAGCTCGACCTCGGCCGGTTCGAGCGGCTCGTCGAGCAAGCGGCCGGCGCGCTCGCCGCCGGCCGGGCCGCCGACGCCGCCGAGGATCTCCGGCGCGCCCTCTCGTTCTGGTCCGGCGCGCCGCTCGCCGACCTCGCGGGAGAGCCCGTGCACGAAGCGGAGGTGGCCCAGCTGGAGGAGCGGCGGCTGCGCGCCGTCGAGCTCCTCCACGACTCCGAGCTCGCGCTCGGCCGCCACGACGAGCTCGTGCCGGAGCTGGAGCAGCTCGTCGCGGCGGAGCCGTACCGGGAGCGGCTGCGCGCCCAGCACGCGCTGGCCCTCTACCGCGCCGGCCGGCAGGTCGATGCGCTCGCCGCGGTCCGCGCAGCTCGCGAGCTCCTCGTCGAGGAGCTCGGGGTCGATCCCGGCCCGGAGCTGCAGGAGCTCGAGCGCCGGATCCTGCAGCACGATCCCGCGCTCGCCGCCCCGGACGCTCCGGCGCCGGCTCTCCTGCGGCTGCCGACCCCGCCGACGCCGCTCGTCGGCCGCCGCCTCGAGGTGAGCGCGGTCTGCGCGTTGCTGCGGCGGGACGACGTGCGCCTCGTGACGCTCACGGGGCCCGGCGGCGCGGGAAAGACCCGGCTCTCGCTCGCCGCGGCGGCCGAGCTGGGACCGGAGCTCCGCGACGGCGCGGTGTTCGTCGACCTCGCCGCGGTGCGGGATCCCGCGCAACTCGGCTCGTCGCTCGCGCAGGCGCTCGGCGTGGCCGAGACGAACGAGCCGGTCGAGGACGTCGTCGCCGAGCACCTTCGCGGGCGCAGCATGTTGCTGCTGCTCGACAACCTCGAGCAGCTCGTGCCGCACGTCGAGCTCGTCGCCCGGCTCCTGGCCGCCGCGCCGCGCCTGCTCGTGCTCGCTACGAGCCGCACCCCGCTCCGGCTCGCCGGCGAGCACGAGTACCCGGTGCCGCCTCTCGCCTTCCCGGAGGTAGGGACGCACGCGAGCTTCGAGGAGCTCGTGGCGAACGATGCGGTGCGCCTGTTCGCGGCGCGGGCGGGCGCAGTCGACCCGGACTTCCAGCTCCACGAGGACAACGTCACCGCGGTAGTCCAGGTCTGCGCGCGGCTCGACGGGCTGCCGCTCGCGATCGAGCTCGCGGCGGCGCGCTCCAAGCTCCTGCCGCCGGACGCGATGAGGCGCCGCCTCGACCAGGCGCTGGACCTTCTTGTGGGCGGGGCGCAAGACCTCCCGGACCGCCAGCGGACCTTGCGCGCGACGCTCGAGTGGAGCCACGGCCTGCTCGACGAAGCGGAGCGCAGGCTGCTAGCCCGGCTAGCCGTCTTCTCCGGCGGCTGGACGCTCGAGGCCGCAGAGGCGGTCTGCGGCGACGAGGGCCTCGACGTCCTGCACACGCTGGCGGCGCTCGTGGACGAGAGCCTCGTCCGGCGGGTGCGCCGTCCCTCGGGCGAGGTGCGCTTCGCGATGCTCGAGACGATCCGCGAGTACGCGACCGAGCTGCTCGAAGCCTCCGGCGAGGGCGAGGCCGTGGGGCGACGGCACTGCGAGCACATCCTCGCGCGGGTCGAGGAGGGCTCGGCGGCCTGGCACGCCGGCGCCGACCCGCACGAGTCGCTCTTCCCCATCCTCGAGGAGGAGCACGCCAACCTGCTCGCCGCGCTGCGGTGGGCGGCGTCCGCGGGAGAGCTCGAGCTGGAGGTGCGGCTCGTCGTGGCCGCGCGGTGGTGGTGGGTCGTACAGGGCCACCTGAGCGAGGGCCGCCGCTTCTTCGACGACGTGTTCGAGCACACTGCGGGCACGCCGGGCGAGCTACGCGCGCGGGCCCTCGTCCAGGGCGCGATCTTTCCGTTCCGGCAGGGGGACAGGAGGCTCGCCTCCGCGTGGCTGGAGGAGAGCCTCGAGCTCTATCGGGAGCTTGGCGACGAGGAGGGGGTCGCGCGCTCCATCGCCGAACTCGGCGCGATCGCGATCGCCGAGGGCGACCTCGAACGCGCCGCCTCGCTCTACGAGCAGGCCGTGCCGCTCTTCCGCAGCCAGGGTCATCCGAGCCGCGTGGCCGCCTCGCTGGGCAATCTCGGCACCATCGCGCACATGCAACGCGACTACGCCACCGCCGTCGGGTACTACCGCGAGGCGATCGACCTGGCGCGGACGACGGGCGACATCGACGGGGCCGCGGTCAACCTGCACAACCTCGCGCGGTCTGAGCTCGCGCTCGGCCGGACGGAGCCAGGCCGTGAGGCATTGGGCGAGAGCCTCGCGATCGCGCGGCGACTCGGCTACCGGGAGGTGATCGCGTACTGCCTAGGCGGGCTCGCGGAGCTGGCGACGCTCGAGTCCGACCCCGAGCGCGCGGCGACGATGCTCGGAGCGTCGGAGCGACTGTTTCGCGAAATCGGAGCGGTGCACAGTCCCGACGAGGCGGAGTCGCAGGAGCGAGTCTCGACGTATCTCGTCGAGGCGCTGGGCGCGGCGAGAGCCGCCGAGCTGCAGTCGGCGGGCGCGGCTCTCGACCTCGACGAGCTACTCGAGGACGTAGCCTCCCCGGCATGAGCGACTACACGATCGTCAACCTCGGCGACGTCGAGAACGTCGCCCCGCGGTTCCAGATGCCGGAGGGCATGGACGTCCGGTTCCCGAAACGCCATCTCGGCTGCACCGTGGGCGGCGTCGGGATCGAGAGGCTGCCGCCCGGTGTACGCCAGCCGTTCGGGCACACCCACTCGGAGCAGGAGGAGATCTACGTGATCGCCGAGGGGTCGGGCCGGATCAAGCTCGACGACGAGATCCAGGAGCTGCAGCGGTGGGACATCCTGCGGATCGGGCCGGGCGTGATGCGGAACCTCGAGGCCGGCGCCGAGGGGATCACCCTCATCGCGTTCGGCGCGCCGATCGGCGAGGAGAACGACGGCGAGATCGTGCCGGGCTGGTGGAGCGACGGCGAGTAGGGCTCAGGCCCGCGGCCGCACCGCGTCGTACATCCCCCATTCCTCGCGCAGCGCCTCGCAGATCTCGCCTACGGTGCTGTGCGCGCGTAGCGCCTCGCGCATCGGGGGGAGCAGGTTCGTCTCCCCTCGGGCCGCCTCGCGCACCGCTGCGATCGCCGCGGCGACATCCTCCGCGTTCCGCTGCGCTCGCACGCGTGCCGTCCGCTCGAGCTGGCGTTGCTCCGCCGCCGGGTCGATCTGGAGGAGCTCGATGCGCTCTCCCGACTCCTCCTCGAACGCGTTCACGCCGACGATGACCCGCTCGCCGGCCTCGACCTGCTGCTGGAACTCGAACGCGGCCCGCTCGATCTCCTCCTGCACGAAGCCCGACTCGACCGCCGCGACGGCGCCGCCCGCCTCGTCGACGCGCTCGATCAGCTCCCGGGCGCGCGCCTCGAGCTCGTCCGTCAGCGCCTCGACGTAGTACGAGCCACCGAGCGGATCCGCCGTGTCGATCGTGCCCGCCTCCGCCGCGATGATCTGCTGCGTGCGGAGCGCGATCCGCGCCGCGTGCTCGGTCGGCAGCGCCAGCGCCTCGTCGTAGCTGTTCGTGTGGAGGCTCTGCGCGCCGCCGGCGACGGCGGACAGCGCCTGGATCGCGACGCGCACCACGTTGTTCTCGGGCTGCTGCGCAGTCAGCGTAGAGCCGCCGGTCTGCGCGTGGAAGCGCAGGGCCAGCGCGCGCTGGTTCGTGGCGCCGAAGCGCTCCCGCATGATCCGCGCCCACAGCCGGCGCGCCGCCCGGAACTTCGCGACCTCCTGGAAGAAGTCGTTGTGCGCGTTGAAGAAGAAGGACAGGCGCGCCCCGAACTCGTCCGGTGACAGCCCCGCCCCGACCGCCGCGTCGCAGTAGGCGATGCCGTTCGCAAGCGTGAAGGCGAGCTCCTGCACCGCGGTGGAGCCCGCCTCGCGGATGTGGTAGCCGCTGATCGAGATCGTGTTCCAGCTCGGGATCCGCTCGGCGCAGTACGCGAACAGGTCGGTCGTGAGGCGCATCGAGGGACGCGGCGGGAAGATGTAGTTCCCGCGCGCGATGTACTCCTTGAGGATGTCGTTCTGGACCGTGCCGCGCAGCACGCCGGGCGCCACGCCCTGCCCCTCGGCCACGAGCTCGTAGAGGAGCAGCAGGAGCGACGCGGGCGCGTTGATCGTCATGGAGGTCGAGACCTCGCCGAGCGGGATCCCGGCGAGCAGGATCTCCATGTCGGCGAGCGAGTCGATCGCGACTCCGGTGCGGCCGACCTCCCCCAGGGCCCGCGGGTCGTCGGAGTCGTAGCCGAGCTGGGTCGGCAGGTCGAAGGCGATCGAGAGCCCGGTCTGACCGCGCTCGAGGAGGTACCGGTAGCGCGCGTTCGACTCCTCGGCCGAGGCGAAGCCCGCGTACTGCCGGATCGTCCACGGCCGGCCGCGGTACATGTCCGGATACGGGCCTCGGGTGAACGGGAACTCACCGGGCAGCTCGAGCTCGCGCGGCGCGTCGGCCGCGGTGTAGACCGGCTTCACCTCGATGCCGGACTCGGTGCGCCGGTCGCCGGTGGCCGCCATGGACGGATCGTAGGCTCTCAGACGAGGGCGGGCGGCTCGAGCTCGGCGTCGCGGCTGACGAGCGCTGCGTAGCGCCCGCCGGCGGCGATCAGCTCCTCGTGGCGGCCGCGCTCGACGACCCGGCCCCGGTCGAGGACGACGATCTGGTCGGCGTCCCTGACGGTCGAGAGCCGGTGGGCGATCGCGATCGTCGTCCGCCCCTCCGAGAGCCGGTCGAGGGCCTCCTGCACGAGCCGCTCGGTCTCGGTGTCGAGCGAGGACGTCGCCTCGTCGAGGACGAGGATCGGCGGGTTGCGGAGGATGGTGCGGGCGATCGCGATCCGCTGCTTCTCGCCGCCGGAGAAGCGGTAGCCGCGCTCGCCCACCACCGTCTCGTAGCCCTCGGGGAGCGCGGCGATCACGTGGTGGATCCGCGCCGCCTCCGCCGCCGCGTGGAGCTCCTCGTCCGTCGCTTCGGGCTTCGCGAAGAGGAGGTTCTCGCGCACCGAGGCGTGGAAGAGATACGTCTCCTGCGAGACGACGCCCACGAGACCGGCGAGCGTGGCGAAGCTGAGGTCGCGGACGTCGACGCCGCCGATCGAGACGGAGCCGCGGTCGACGTCGTAGAGCCGCGCCGCGAGGTAGCCGAGCGTCGTCTTGCCGGAGCCCGTCTCGCCGACCAGCGCCGTCTTCGTTCCGGCGGGCACGACGAACGTCACGTCCTGCAGCGTCCAGGCGTCGGCCTCGTAGCCGAACCAGACGGAGTCGAAGACGACGTCGCCGGCGGCCGCCGCGGCGACGGGGTCCTCGCGCTCGTCGATGTCGACCGGCGTGTCGAGGTACTCGAAGATCCGGTCGAAGAGCGCGAGCGAGGTCTGGATGTCGAGGCCGACGCCGAGCAGCGAGCCGACCGGGAAGAAGAGCCGCGTCTGCAGGGTGGTGAACGCGATGATGGTCGCAACCGAGATTTGTCCGGCGAGGACGGTGCCGCCGAGCCAGTAGACGGCGGCCGGCATGACAGAGAAGCTCGTCTGGATCGAGGCCATCACCCAGCGGCCCGCCATCCGCTGCCGCACCTCGAGGTCGGCGAGCCGCAGCGACTCGGTCTCGAAGCGGTCGGCGAGCTCGTCGCCGCGGCCCATCGTCTTCCCGAGCATGATCCCGCTGACGGAGAGCGACTCCTGGACGAGGCTCGAGATGTCGGCGAGCGACTCCTGCGTCGTCTTCGCGATCCGCCGCCGCTCGGCGCCGACGCGCCGCGTGAGCACGGCGAAGAACGGGATCAGGGCGAAGGCGAAGAGCGCGAGCTCCCAGTTGAGGAGCAGCATGCCGACCATCGTCGCGACCACGGTCGTGCTGCTCTGGGTGATGCTCGTGGCCGTGTTCGTGACGACGTTCTGAACGCCGCCGATGTCGTTGTTGATGCGCGACTGCACCTCGCCCGTGCGCGTGCGGGTGAAGAACGCGAGCGACAGCCGCTGCAGGTGGCGGAAGACGGCGGCGCGCAGGTCGTGCATGACGCGCTGCCCGACCTGGTTCGAGAGCAGGGTCTGGATGACGTTCAGGCCGCCGGAGACGACGGCGATCACGATCATGGCGACGGCGCCGTACGTCACCACGCGCGTGTCGTGGTGGTAGATCCCGTTCACCACCCGACGCAGGAGGAAGGCCGGCAGGACGCCCAGGCCGGCCGTGACGACGATCAGCCCGAGCAAGACCGAGAGCCGTCGCCAGTACGGCTTGAACAGTGGTCTGATCCGGCGCAGGTTCGCCCGCCGCACCGCCGGATCGGCGGGCCGCTCGGGCGGCGCCTCGCCCCGGTCGTGGAAGAACATCCCCATCAGCCCGCTACAGGCTCGGGCACGTTCTTCGGGCGCCAGCCGACGGCGGGTGCGATGTCGCGGGCGATCGTCTCCAGCATGTTCACGTTGTAGTCGACGCCGAGCTGGCTGGGAACGGTGAGGAGGATCGTGTCGGCGGCGAGGACGGCTGCGTCTCTTGCCAGCTCGACTGCGATCTCGTCCGGCTCGCCTGTGTAGCTGCGGCCGAAGCGGCTGATCGCCCCGTCGAGCCAGCCGACCTGGTCCTCGTCGGCGTCGCCGCCGAAGAGCCTCCGGTCGAAGTCGGAGGTGATCGGGATGACGCTTCGGCTGACGGAGACCCGTGGCTCGCGAGCGTGACCGGCATCCCTCCATGCCTCGCGGAAAAGCGCGATCTGCTCCGCCTGGAGCTCGTCGAACGGCACCTTCGTGTCCTCGAGGAGCAGCGTCGAGCTCATCAGGTTCAGCCCCTGTTCGCCCGCCCAGACGGCGGTCTCGCGCGAGCCGGAGCCCCACCAGATGCGGTCGGCAAGGCCGGGCGATTGCGGCTGAACCGGGAGCATCGCGTCGGCCGGCCGGCCGCCCGCATCCGCGGGTGCGACGCCGGCGCCCGCGATCGCGGTGCGGAACAGCGCAGTCTTCTCACGCGCCTCGTCGTGCTCGACCGAATAGCCGAAGGCCTCGGCGCCGTGCCAGGCCGGCTCGGGCGAGCCCCGGCTGACGCCCAGCTGGAGCCGGCCGCCGGCCAGCAGGTCGGCAGCCGCGGCCGTCTCGGCCATGTACAGCGGGTTCTCGTAGCGCATGTCGATGACGCCGGTACCGATCTCGATCCGGCTCGTCCTCACGCCGATCGCCGCGAGCAGCGGGAAGGGCGAGGAGAGCTGGCGCGCGAAGTGATGCACGCGGACGAACGCCCCGTCGATGCCGATCTCCTCGGCAGCCACGGCGAGCTCGACCGTCTGGTGAAGCGCATCGCCCCCCGTATAGGTCATCCCGCCGCCCGGATGCCAGGCGCCGAAGGACAGAAAGCCGATCTTCTTGGGAGTCACGTCCACACCAATAGTCAACGTTGTTGACCGCGCAAGTATTCCGTTTGGCTACACGGCCGCGGCAACGCGCTCGGCCGACTCCTCGCACGCCGCTGCGCGTTGAGGGGTCGTGTGGTCCGCGAAGCGAGTCGCCACCCGCCGGCGTGACAGGCCTCGATCAGCGTCGAAGCGGCCGGAGGCGGCTCCCCCTCGTCGTCCGGGTTGTACAACGGAAGATCCAGCTCACGGAGGTCCAGCAGAGCCGTCGCTGCTCCCGCTTCGGCGGCCCCGTCGAGCGCGACGCGCAACGCCGCCAGGCTGTGAGACCTGCGCGCGAGGGAACCGCCGAGACCGACGATCGTGAGCGGCTCGCTCAACTCATTCGCCGGTATCGCCAGACCGACATGGGCACGAAGACCACCAGGATTCCGAAAATCCACGCGAGCGAGCCGCCGAGCGAGCTCGGCACTCCGCCCGTGAGCGCGAAGCTGCGCGCCGCGTCGGCGGTCAGCGTCACCGGGGAGACCTTGGCGATCGTCTGCAACCAACTCGGCAGGGTCGAGACCGGCACGAAGACCGAGCTGGCGAAGACGAGCGGGAACAGGATCACGAATCCGGCGGTCTGCGCGCTCTCCGCGCCGCGGACCACGAGAGCGACGAAGGCGAAGATCCAGCTGAGGGCGAACCCGAACGCGGCTACGAGGGCGACACAGGCGATGGCCGGTAGGACGCCCGCCTGGAAACGGAAGCCGATGAAGTAGCCGACGACGATCATCAGGCCGGTGATCAGGACGTTCCGCACCAGGTCTGCCGTCGTTCGCCCGAGCAGCACGGCCGACCGCGCCATCGGCATCGAGCGAAAGCGGTCGATGACGCCCTTGCGCAGGTCTTCGGAGAGGCCGACGGCGGTCTGGCTCGCGCGGAAGGTCACCGACTGCA
>DASXDE010000006.1:0-35536 GCA_036490825.1 Gaiellaceae bacterium | reverse complement strand
GTCATGTCGCCCGTCCGGCGCGGGATCGGCTTCGGCTCCACGCGGGCAATGCTGACGATCTCGCCGCTCCGCTCGCCGTAGCTGCGCGCATACGCCTCCGCCTCGCGGATCGGCGAGGCATCGTCCCGCCGCCGCCCGCGGGGGAAGAGCGAGAGGAACCACGCGAGCACCCGTCTAGGGTCGCAGAAAGCCGGGACGACGCCTAGAGCACGGCGAACTCGACGGCGGCGTCCGGGTAGAGGACGCGCCAGACGCGCAGGTACAGCTCGAGCTCGAGGCGCTGCGGGTCCTCCGCGCTCTCCTCGAGGTCGACGCGGTCGGGAGCGCCCACCACGGCGCGCCGACCGACGCTCGTCAGGAACGAGGCAAGCCGGTCGGTGTAGCTGGGATCCCGCACGAAGAGCTGCATGAGCCGCAACACCGATCCTCGCTCGCTCGGGCCGTGGGGGCAGTCCCCCGGCCGGGGGATTTGACTAGGTCCTAGGAGGCGAGGGCCGTGAGCAGGTCGTCGGCGTGCGTCGCGGGCTTGACGTCGGGCAGGACCTTGTCCACCGTGCCGTCGGGGCCGACGAGGAAGGTCGTCCGGCTGACGCCGAGGTAGGTCCGGCCCATGTAGCGCTTCTCGCCCCAGACGCCGTAGCGCTCCGCTACCTCGTGGTCCGGGTCGGCCAGGAGCGTGAACGGCAGGCCGTACTTCTCCTTGAACTTCACATGGCGCTTGACGTCGTCGGGCGACACGCCGAGAACGACCGCGCCGGCCCGCTGGAACTCCGCGTACCGGTCCCGGATCCCGCACGCCTGGGTCGTGCAGCCCGGCGTGTCGTCCTTGGGATAGAAGTAGAGGACTACCGGCTTGCCGCGCAGATCGGAGAGGCTGACCTGCTCGCCGGCGTCGCTCGCCAGGGTGAAGTCCGGTGCCGCGTCGCCCTCGGAGACCACGTTCGGAGCGTAGTCGGAGCGGCGCAGGCCACGCGGCGCCGAACAACAGCCGGCCGCCCCCGAGGAGGCGGCCGGTGTCGTCGGGAGACGACCGTTGTGCGGGACCCCAGGTGAGGCGTCCCCCGAGCCTCGAATCTTTCCGAGTTTCAAGCTGTAAACGCCGGGTCGCCCGCGGCGGTTACGGCTCAGCTCAGATGGAGGAGGCGGAGATCGGGGAGCTCGCGGTACCGCTCGTCGAGGTCGAACCCGTAGCCGACGTAGAGCTCGTCGGGGACGGCGAAGCCGACGTAGCGCACCGGGAGGTCGTCGACGAGACGCCGGTACGGCCGGTCGAGCAAGGTCACGGCGGCGACCGAGGCGGGGCCGCGGAGCTCGAGCGTCCGCACGAGGTAGTTGAGGGTCAGGCCCGTGTCGACGACGTCCTCGACGACCAGGACGTCGCGGCCGCGGACGTCGAGGTCGAGGTCCTTGAGTACGCGGATCTGCTGGTGTCCGCCCATGACGGCGCTCCCGTAGCCGGCGAGCTCGACGAAGTCGATCGCATGCAGCATCGGGATCGCACGCGAGAGATCAGCCGCGAAGACGAGGCTCGCCTTCAGCGACGCGACGAGAACCGGCTCGCGGCCCGCGTAGTCCTGCGCGATCTCGGCGCCGAGCTCCCGCACGCGCGTTGCGATCTCCTCGGCAGCGAGGTAGACGTCACCGATCCGGTCGTCCGCCGGCCGGTGACCGGAATCAGCTGGCGAGGTCGAGGTGGAAATGCTGGGCCAGGCGCTCGAGGTCGCGCCGGTAGAAGAGCTTTATCTTGACGTCCGGATACCGCTCGCGGAGCTTGCGCAGCTTGCGGTTCTTGCGGGTGACGAGCGACTGCTTCATGGCGGTGATCTCGACGTAGAGCTCTTGCTCGGGGAGGTAGAAGTCGGGCGTGAACGCCTCGATCACGCGCCCGTCCTCGGCCTCCTCGAGCACGAACGTCCGGGGCTCGTATTCCCACGCGACGTCGTAATAGTCGAGCACCTTCGCGCACTCGAGTTCGGCGGGGCTGGCGAACCGCGGCGGCTCCGCACCTCGATACGCCTGGAATACCGGGAGCTCAAGCTCCATCGGCCATCACGGTAGCTGCGCGGTCGGATGCCGAGGCAATCGGCACAAGGAGCAGGAGCACGCGACTCCGGGGTCTGTTAGACAACCGCCTGCCGTGGCACGCCTGAGCCTGGTCCCCCAGAAGCGCGAGTTCTTCGACCTCTACAACCGTGCGGCGGAGAACATCGTCGCCATCGCCGAGTGCCTGATCGAGCTGCTCGACAGCTTCCCCGAGCGGGCCGACGAGCTCGCGTACGAGGTGAAGGAGCTCGAGCACGACGGCGACCGGATCCGGCACGAGATCGTCGACCTGATCAACCGGACGTTCGTGACGCCGTTCGACCGCGACGACATGTACCGGCTCTCGGGAGTGCTCGACGACATCTGCGACCACGTCGACGAGGCGGCGGGGAAGATCGTCGCGTACGGCGTGGTGGAGATCCGAGAGCAGGCGCGCGGCCAGGCCCGGGTGATCCGACGGGCCGGCGGGAAGCTCGCCGAGGCGATCGGCCGGCTCGAGGGCTTCAAGGACTCGAAGCGCGAGCTGATCGAGTTGCGCGAGCTGGAGGACGAAGGCGACCGGCTCGTCCACGACGCCGTCTCCTCGCTCTTCAGCGGCGACGCCGACCCGCTCACGGTTATCCGCTGGAAGGACATCCACGAGGGGCTGGAGGAGGCCGTGGACGCCTGCGAGAACGCGGCCGATGTCCTCGAGGCGATCCTCGTCAAGAACCGGTAGCTCGGCGTGACCCTGCTGATCGTCGTGATCGCGATCGGGCTCGCGTTCGACTTCACGAACGGGTTCCACGACACGGCGAACTACGTCGCGACCTGGGTCGGCACGCGCGCGATCGCGCCGCGGACCGCGGTCTTCATCTCCGCGGCGGCGAACCTGGCGGGCGCGTTCGTGACGACGGCGGTCGCGAAGACCGTCGGGAAGGGGCTGATCGACACCAACCTCGTCACGAACCGGGTGCTCCTCGCCGCGCTGCTGGGCGCGATCGCCTGGAACCTGCTCACGTGGTGGCTCGGCCTTCCCTCGAGCTCGACGCACGCGCTCGTCGGCGGCCTGTGCGGCGCGGCGCTCGTCAAGGCCGGGTCGAAAGGCGTCCTGTGGCACGGCGTGTGGGAGAAGGTGATCGTCCCGGCCGCGATCTCGCCGCTGATCGGCTTCGCCGGCGCGTTCGTCCTCGTCGTCCTCATCTACCGGCTCTTCTTCCAGGCCGCGCCCGGAACGGCGAACCGGGGCTTCCGCTACGGCCAGCTCGTGTCCGGCACGTGGGTGGCGTTCACCCATGGCGCGAACGACGCGCAGAAGACGATGGGCGTGATTGCGCTCGCTCTCTACACCCACGGCTCGATCTCGACCTTCTACATCCCGACCTGGGTCAAGATCGTGGCCGCCCTGACGATCGCCGCCGGGACGTACGTCGGCGGCTGGCGGATCATCCGCACGCTCGGCCAGCGGATCTACAAGATGGCCCCCGAGCACGGCTTCGCCGCCCAGATCTCGGCCGGCACGACGCTGTACCTCGGCACCCACTTCGGGTTCCCGATCTCGACCACCCACGTCGTGACGGGCTCCGTGATGGGAGCGGGGGCGACGCGCCGCCTCTCGGCGGTCCGCTGGGGCTTGGCCGGCAACATCGTCTTCGCCTGGTTGCTGACGATCCCGGCTGCGGGCCTCGTCGCGGCCGGGCTCTACTACCCGGTGCGCTGGATCTTCTAGCGTTCCCGGAACGATGTTCAGGATCGTGCAGCTCTCGGACCTCCACTGCGGACAACAGTTCTTCCTGCCGCAGCACCTCGAGCGCGCGATCGCGGAGACGAACGAGCTTTCGCCGGATCTCGTCGTGATCTCGGGCGACCTCACCTCGAACGGCTTCAAGGAGGAGTACGTGCTCGCGCGGGAGTACCTGAACCGCGTCGAGTGCAAGGCGATGGTGGTGATCCCCGGCAACCACGACTCGCGCAACGTCGGCTACGTCCACTTCGAGGAGCTGTTCGGCGACCGGAACTCGGCGCTGCGGGTCGGCGCCGCGTCGGTCGTCGCCGTCGACTCGAGCGAGCCCGATCTCGACAACGGACAGATCGGCCGCGGCCGCTATCGCTGGATCGAGGAGCAGTTTCGGGACGAGGCCGACCTGCGCCTCTTCGTCCTCCACCACCACCTGCTGCCGGTCCCTGGGACGGGCCGCGAGCGCAACATCGTCAACGACGCCGGCGACACGCTCGAGTGCCTGCAGCGCGCCCAGGTCGACCTCGTCCTCTCCGGCCACAAGCACGTCCCCTACGCGTGGCGGCTGGAGAACCTGTTCGTCGTCAACGCCGGCACCGTCTCCTCGTCGCGCCTGCGCGGCAACGGCCGACCCTGTTACAACGTCATCGAGGTCGACGGCACGCACGTGGATGTGTGGCGGCGCTACCCGTTCCACGGGCAGGAGCGGATCATCCAGTTCTCGACCGACACGAAGACGTACGAGAAGTACACCGCCCGGATCGAGGACGAGGTGCGCTCCACATGACGCAGCGGGCACTCGCGCTGATCGACGGCGAGCACTACGCGCCCGTCGTGCGGGACGCGCTCGAGGGACTGCCCTACGAGTTCGTCGGCGCGCTGCTCGTCGGCGGCACGGAGAAGCTGCGCGGCGGCGACGACTACGGCGTGCCGCTGGTCGAGGCGTTGGATGGGGTGGAGGCGGATCTCGTGGTCGACCTCTCGGACGAGCCGGTGCTGGGGCCGCGTGAGCGGATGCTGTGGGCGTCGAGGGCGCTCGCGCTCGGGCTGCCCTACGTCGGCGCCGACTTCCGCTTCGATCCGCCGCACCTCCCGCCGGTCGAGACGCCGTCGCTCGCCGTGATCGGGCTCGGCAAGCGGATCGGCAAGACCGCCGTGGCGGGGCACGTCGCGCGACTTCTCGCGCGGGAGCGCCGCGTCGTCGTCGTGGCGATGGGTCGCGGCGGCCCGGCGGTGCCCGAGCTCCTCGAGACGCCGCCGACACTCGACGACCTGCTCGAGCTCTCGCGCTCCGGCCGCCACGCCGCGTCCGACCACCTCGAGGCGGCCGCGCTCGCGGGCGTGCCGGCTGTCGGCTGCCGGCGCGTGGGCGGCGGGCTCGCCGGCGCTCCGTTCGTGTCGAACGTGCTCGAGGGGGTGGCCGTCGCCGAGGAGCTCGAGCCCGAGCTCCTCGTCTTCGACGGCAGCGGCGCCGCACTGCCCCCGGTCGGGGTGGACGCCCGGATCCTCGTCACGAACGGCGCGCACGACGTGCGCGCCGGCCTCAACGCCTACCGCGTCCTCGTCTCCGATCTCGTCGTCGACACTGGCGGCGCCGACAGAGAGGCGATTCGCAGGATCGCGCCTCTTCCCGTCGTCTCGGCGGGGCTTCGCCTGCGGCCCGCCGAGCCTCTGCACGGCCGCCGCACCGCCGTCTTCACGACCGGCCCGGCGCCGGTCGACGACCTCGATGCAGAGGTCGTGCACGTCTCCCGCAACCTCGCGCGTCGGGATTTGCTCGCCGAGGAGCTCGAGCGCGTCGACGCCGAGGTGTACCTCGTCGAGCTCAAGGCCGCCGCCGTCGACGTGGTGGCGGAGGCTGCGCTGGCGCGCGGCGCGGAGGTCGTCCTCGCGGCGAACGACGTCGTCTCGGACGAGCTCGACGAGCGCGTCCTCGCCCTGGTCCCGGATCGGAGCAGGGCGTGAACGAGCCGCGCCGGATCATGCCTCTGCCGTTGGGCGGCGGCGAGCTCGGTCTTCCGTACTCGCGCGGGCTGATGGCGCGCTCGCTGATGGCCGCAGGGGTCGCCGGCCACCGGGCCTACGCGCTCGCGAGCCGCGTGCACGAGGATCTCCGCGAACGGCGGCTCGACCGGATCGAGCTCGAGCGGCTCGAGGCGCTCGCGGTCGAGGTGCTGGGCGAGGACGAGGGACGCGAGTCGGTGCAGCGCCTGCGCCGCTACCAGGAGCTTCGCGAGCTCGACCTGCCGATCATGATCTTCATCGGCGGCGCGACGGGCACCGGCAAGTCCACGGTCGCGACGGAGCTCGCGTACCGCTTCGGGATCACCCGCGTCACATCGACGGACTTCGTGCGGCAGACGATGCGCGCCTTCTTCTCGCGCGCGTTCATGCCCTCGATCCACCAGTCGAGCTTCGAGGCGGGAGACGTCTACCCCGACGCCGACGATCCGCTCGAGTTCGGCTTCCTGCAGCAGGCGACGAACGTCCTGGTCGGCGTCCGCGCCTCGTCCGAACGTGCGCTCGAGGAGGGCTGGTCGCTCGTGCTCGAGGGCGTCCACCTCGTGCCGGGGACGGTCGAGCTGCCGCGGCCGGAGCACGCCGTCTCGGTCTTCGTCGTCCTCTCGATCGAGGACGAGGAGGAGCACATCCGCCACTTCCGGTTCCGGGACGAGGACTCCGAGCGGCACGAGTCGCGTTACCTCGAGCGCTTCGAGGACATCCGCCGGCTGCAGGAGGTCGTCGTCGCGCGCGCGCACCGCGCCGGCGTGCCGGTGATCGAGAACGAGAACGCGGACCACGCCGCGCGAACCGTCGCCGATCTCGTCCTCGAGGCAGCCGAGCGAAGCCGGACGGTCACGCGATGACCGACGGGCCCGCGTACGCGGAGGAGCAGGAGCGGCCCTGCCAGTGCCAGGCGTACCTGCGCGCGACCGAGCGGGCCGCGCTCGTCTCGGCTCGCTGGCTCGGCCGGGCTGACGAGGACGCGGCGGAGGAGTCGGCGGCGACCGGTATGCGCGCGACGCTCGACATCCTGCCGATCAGCGGCCGGGTCGTCTTCGGCTCGCTCGAGGATTCCGGCGGCCTCACGCCGGGAGCGATCGTCGGCTCCGGCGGCAAGGAGGTCGATCTCGCGCTCGACCCGCTCGAGGGCCGCGGCGTCGTGGCGCGCGGCGGCAACGGCGCGATGTCGATGATCGCGGTCGGCGATCCGGGCCGCTTCACCACGCTCCCGGACATCTACATGCGGAAGATGGCGGTCGGCCCGCGCGCCCGCGGCTCGATCGACCTCCTCCGCCCGGTCGGCCAGAACATCGAGGCGATCGCGGAGGCGTTCGGACGGCGGGTCAACGACGTGACGACGATCGTCCTGGACCGACCGCGCCACCACGACCTGATCGAGGAGATCCGCAACTCGGGCGCCCGGATCAAGCTCATCCAGGACGGCGACGTCACGGCGGCGATCTCGGCATCGATCCGCGGCACGAACGACCACCTCGCGATCGGCATCGGCGGCACCCGCCAGGCGGTCCTCTCGGCCGCTGCGCTCCGCTGCCTCGGCGGTGAGCTGCAGGCGCAGTTCTGGCCCACCTCGCGCCGCGAGATCGAGGAGCTGCGGGAGGCGGGAATCGAGGACTACGAGCGCGTCTTCCGTACCGAGGACCTGGCGCCGGGCGAGGTCATCGTCGCCGCCACCGGCGTGTCGAACGGCGACCTGCTGCGCGGCGTCCGCTTCCTGGCCGACAGCGCCCGCACGCATTCGCTCGTCATGTGCACGCGCTGCAACTGGGTCCGGTTCGTGGACGGCATCCACTTCTTCGCCCGCGAACGGCGCGAAGAGGTCCGGCTTCTCGGCTACTAGATCGCAGCCCGAAAGATCGTTCCCTTCCGCACGAGCGCGGCGTAGGATCGCCACGAACCGACAGGGAGGGAAAGATGGCTGTTTCCGTTGAGGGTCTCGGGTCGGCGGTCAAGGGCCGGATCGTCCAGCCGGCCGACTCCGACTACGACGAGTCGCGTGCGCTCTACAACGCGATGATCGACAAGCGGCCCGCGGCGATCGCGTACTGCGTCGACGAGGCGGACGTCGCCGCGGCGGTTCGCTACGGGAAGGAGCACGGGCTGCGGATCGCTGTGCGCTCGGGTGGGCACAACGGCGGCGGCCTCGGCTCGGTCGACGAGGGCCTCGTGATCGACCTATCGGGGCTGAAGGCGATCGAGGTCGACGCGGCCGCGAAGATGGCGCGCGTCGGCGGCGGGGCGCTGCTCAGGGAGCTCCTCGAGGCCACCCATGAGCACGGCCTGACCGTTCCCGTCGGGATCATCGGGACCACCGGCGTCGGCGGCCTGACGCTCGGCGGAGGGGTCGGCCACCTCAGCCGTGCTCTGGGGCTGACCATCGACAACCTCGTCGCGGCGACCGTGGTGCTCGCCGACGGCTCGATCGTCCAGACCGACTCGGAGCGCGAGCCCGATCTCTTCTGGGCCATCCGCGGCGGAGGGGGCAACTTCGGGGTCGTCACCTCGTTCTCGTTCCGCCTGCACCCCGTGACCACCGTGCTCGCCGGGCCGGTGCTCTACGACCTCGACGACACGGCCGACCTGCTGGCGTGGTACCGGGACTTCATGCCCGCTGCCCCGGACGGGCTGAGTGGCTTCTTCGCCTTCCTGTCCGTGCCGCCGGCGCCGCCGTTCCCGGAGGAGCTGCACCTCCGCAAGGTGTGCGGAGTCGCGTGGACGCAGGCCGGCGAGGAGGAGTCCGAGGCGCTCCGCGAGGCGCGCTCGTTCGGCAAGCCGCTCCTCGACGGCATCTCGCCGTTGCCGCTGCCGGTGTGGAACACGGCCTTCGACGCCCTCTATCCGCCGGGCGACCAGTGGTACTGGCGTGGCGAGTTCGTGCGGGAGATCCCGGATGAGGCGATCGCCGTGCACGCCGAGTACGGCCCCCGGATGCCGACGTGGAAGTCGACCATGCACCTGTACGCGATCGACGGCGCCGCCTCGCGAGTGGCGAACGACGCGACCGCGTGGTCGTACCGCGACGCCAGGTGGGCGGCCGTGTTCGCGGGAGTCGACCCCGATCCGGCCAACGCCGGCGCGATCCGGGAGTGGTCGCGTGACTACTCGGATGCGATCAAGCCGTACGCGATGGGCGGCGGGTACGTCAACTTCCAGATGGACGAGCCGGACCGCGTCCGCGGGATGTACGGCGCGAACTACGACCGGCTCGCGAGCGTCAAGGCGCAGTACGACCCGGAGAACGTCTTCCAGGTCAACCAGAACATCCCGCCCGCGGCCTAGCGGGATTCAACCGGGCGGGCGGCGACCGGCCGCCCGCTCGCGCTCGTCGAAGCGCTTGCCGGCGCGGAGGAACCACCAGGAGAACCAGATCAGCCCCAGCACGGGCACGATCGACGAGAGGACGATCACCCACTCGACGAAGAAGGTGCCGCCGGCGACCAGCACCCCGGAATCGTACGCGGCTCTACACTGGCTGCATGGCTACCAGTGACGAGGTGCTCGAGATTCTCCGCACGGTCGAGGATCCCGAGCTGGGCATGGACATCGTCGACCTCGGGCTCCTCTACGAGGTCGAGGTCGAGGACTCGACGGCGAAGATCACCTACAGCCTCACCTCGATGGGGTGCCCGGCCGGGCCGCTCATCGCGCAGGACATCGACAGCGCCGCCCGTCAGGTCGAGGGGATCGAGAACGTCGAGCTCGAGCTGACGTTCGACCCACCGTGGACCCCGGACAAGATGTCCGACGACGCCAAGTTCATCCTCGGCTTCGGCTAGTCCGTCGGGTTGGCGCCGCACGAGCGCCGAGACTCAGCTCGGGCCGTTAGCCGGTCGTTAGGCCCCGTCGTCTAGCCTGGCACCGTGTCCAGGCTCACAAGCTTCGTCTCACTCGCCGTTCTCGCGCTCGTCTTGAGCGCGACGGCGCTCGCCGCGAACGGCTACACGGTTTGGGGCACCGCTTGGCACCGGCCTCCCAGCGGTTCGTTGTTCAGCGTGCTGTCTCACGGGGTCGCCCCGCAGAAGTCGCTCCTGTACGTCTACCTCGACCGGCAGCCATGCCGGTGGACGCAGGCGGGCGAGGCGAATCGCTTCCCGTCGTTCAAGGCCGGGCAGTCCTACTTCCGGGATACCGGACGCGCGGTCGTCACGCTCTGGGTATCCGGCCACTTCAGCAAGGCGTTCACGGCGCGCGCCGGGACAACCGCGCAGCCCGAGTACGCCTGCTCGTACTTGACGACTCAGAACGCGCAGGGTCGCTACCGGATCACGGCAGCCCGTCGATCCAACGCGTACTTCGTGCTGAACTGACCCGGCGGCCCAGCCGCCGTCCCGCTCTGATCAATCTGCGCTGGAGACTCAGGGATGTACGAGCGGTAGGTCGCCGAGCCAGCCCGACGCGAGGGCGTCAAGGCTGGTCGGCGGCGTGACGACGTCGATTGCGCCGCGCGGTCGGCGTCGCCGTTCCGCGTAGCCGCCGGGCGTCCAGCGCCGGAGCGCAGCTGCGAGTACGAGGTAGGGCGCGCCTTCGAGGAGGACGAACGCGCCGTCGGGCAGCTCTTCGAGGCGCCGCTCGCGCAGGAGCCGGCCTCGCAGGTCGCCTACGAGCCGCTCGCCGTGGAGGCGGTGGTCGAGCTCGTCGGCGCCGCCGGCGCCGGCAAGGGCGAGGAAGCTCCGGTAGTCCTCGCGCCGGCACTCCGCGCACGGTCGGTGGCCGGCGGCCAGCGCAGTGGCATCGTCGAGGAAGAAGAGGCCTGTGTAGCGGCCGGGCGGCATCGGCCCACCGGTCCGGTGGCGGCCGCGGAACTCCAGCCGGCAGGAGATCCACCGCTTCACCTGCCATTGGCGGCGGATCACGCCGTGCTCGTCGTGCAGGCGGCCGCGGTTGCCGTACACGAGGCCCCGCTCCGGCGTCTCGATCAGCTCGCCGAGCGGCGTGACGCGGTTCTGCAGTGGCATCAGATCGTAAGCACGATCTTGCCGAGCTGCTCGCCGGCCTCGAGGCGCGCGTGCGCCGTGCGGATCTCCTCGAGCGGAAGCACGGAATCGACGACGGGCCGCGCCCGGCCGCTCGCCACGAGCTCGTAGGCCCCCGCGAAGTCCTCGCCGGTCCCCATGGTCGAGCCGAGGATCGAGAGCTGCTTCCACCAGATCCGGTGCAGCGCTGCCGGCGGATTCGGGCCGGACGTCGCGCCGCAGACGGTGATCCGGCCGCCCGGCGCCGCGACCTGCAGCGACGTCGCCCAGGTCGCTTCGCCGACGTTCTCGACGACGACGTCGATGCCGTGGCCCCCCGTCGCCTCCTGCGCGGCCGCCTTCACGTCGCCGGTCGCGTGGTTCACGGTAGCGTCCGCGCCGAGCTCCCGGGCGCGCTCGAGCTTCGCCTCGCTCGACGAGGTCACGAGCACCTGCGCTCCCAGCGCCTTGGCGATCGCGAGGGCCGCGGTCGCGACACCGCCCCCGATGCCCCAGGCGAGCACCCATTCGCCCTCGCGCAGGCCCGCCCGCGTCACGAGCATCCGGTACGCGGTCTCGAAGACGAGCGGGAAGGCCGCCGCCTCCTCGAAGCTCAATCCCTCGGGGATCGGGTGCACGTTCGTCGCCGGCACCGCGATCAGCTCGGCGTTCGTCCCGTCGCCGTGCTCGCCGATCACGTGGATCCGCCCGCCGCCCGCCTCGATGCCCGGGTTGAGGACGACCCGCTGGCCGGCCTCGAAGCCGGTCACGCCCTCGCCGAGCGCCTCGACCACACCGGCCCCGTCGGCGCCGAGGATGCGCGGCTTGGGGACGGACGGTAGCCCCTTGCGGATCCAGACGTCGAGATGGTTCAGCGCGGAAGCGCGCAGGCGGACGAGCACCTCGCTCGGGGCGGGCTCGGGATCCGGCGCCTCCTCGAGCACGAGAACCTCGGGGCCGCCGTCCTCGTGGATCCGGACCGCGCGCATCGCGGCAGACTATCCGCGTGACCGAAGCCGAACTCCACGCGCTGGCGCGTGGGCTCGGGCTCGACGCGATCGGAGCCGCCCCCGCCCAGCCGTACGCCGACACCGAGCGGCACATCCGCGAGCGGCGCGCACGCGGGCTCTTCGCCGACATGCGCTTCACGATGGCGCACCCCGAGGAGTCCTGCCATCCCGAGACGCTGCTGCCCGGCGCGCGCACCGTCGTCTCGGCGGCGCTCTGCTACTGGCACCCGGAGCCGGAGCGTCCTCCGGGCCACGGCCGACTGCCGCGCTACACGTGGTTCGACGCGTACGAGATCCTGCGCGAGAAGCTCGACGAGCTCGGCCGGGGGCTGGGCGGCAACTATCGCGTGCTCGTCGACGCGAACCAGCACGTCGACCGCGAGGCGGCGGCCCGGAGCGGCGTCGGCTTCTACGGCAAGAACACGCTCCTGATCACCCGCCGGCACGGCTCCTGGGTCGTGCTGGGGACGCTCGTCACCGACGCCGAGCTCGAGCCGACACCGCCGCTCGACCTCGACTGCGGCGAGTGCCGGCTCTGCATCGACGCCTGCCCGACCGGCGCGCTCGACGAGCCCGGGACACTCGACTCGACACGCTGCCTCTCCTACTGGACGCAGGCGGCTGCGCCGCCGCCGCCCGAGTACCGCGCCGAGCTCGGCGCGCAGGTGTACGGCTGCGACATCTGCCAGGACGTCTGTCCGTGGAACCGCGGCGTCGAGAAGCGGCGCGCAGGCGAGCAGCTTCCGGAGGACGCGACTCCGCACGTCTCCCTCCTCGAGTGGCTGCGCAGCGACCCCGACCGGCTGCGGAGCCGCTTCGCGCGGCTCTACGTGCCCCGCAACGACGGCCGCCGGCTCCGGCTCAACGCGCTCGTCGCGGCAGGCAACGTGGGTGGAGACGGCGAACGGGACGTCGTGGCCGGCTACCTCGACGACCCCGACGAGACGACGCGCGAGCTCGCCGCGTGGGCTCTGAAGCGGATGGATGAGCGCGACGACCTTTAGCCGCCCGGGCCGGTGGCTCGTCCTCCTGCGGGCGGCGCTCGTCATCGCGGCGATCGTCGCCGTGAGCAGGTCGACCATGCCGGCCTCGTACCGGACGTGGGGCTGGGCCGTGGTCGGCTTCTTCGCCGCCGAGACGGTGCTCTCGGCCGTCCTCTCCGTCGTCGAGCTCAGCCGGCCTGCGCGGGTCCGGGCGCGCGCGTTCCTCATCGCTTGCGACGCGGTCGTCGGGATCGGCGTCGTCGCCGTCTTCTCGTTCGAGTCCGGCCAGCCGTTTCGCGCGCTCTACCTGATCCCGATCGCCGAGGCGGCGCTTCGCTACGGGCTCGTGGGCGGGGTCTTATCGGGTGCGGTGATGGTCGGCGCCACGATCGTGATCGACGATCTCGGGCCCGGCCTGCAGTGGCGCTCGGCCGTCGTCCGAATCCTCGTCGGGATGCTCGCCGGCATCGTGGTCGGCCGCCTCCGCGACACGATCAACGAGGAGCGGAGCCGCGCCGAGGCGCGCGCGGCGGAGGCGGAGCGCCTACGCGACGAGCTCGGCCACCGTGTCGACGTGCTCGAGACGGCCAACCGCTGCGCGCGCGCCCTCGGCTCGTCGCTCGAGCTGGAGGAAGCGTTCGGCGCCTTCATCCGTGAGCTGCGCGGGCTCGTCCCGTTCGAGCGCACGGCGATCGTCCTCGTGGAGGACGACACCGCAAACACCATGGCCACGGCCGGGCTCGGGGCAACCGAAGTCTTCCCACCGGGCAACGCCGACCCGATCAAGGGCTCGCTGCTGGAGCGCATCCTCGACGGGAAGCTCCTCGTGCGGCGTGACCTCGCCGAGCGCGAGTACCCCGCTGACGAGCAACTCATCGCGCTCGGCCTCCGCAGCGAGCTGGTGGCGCCGCTCTTGCTCGGCGCTCGCACGATCGGGATGCTGAGTCTCTCGCGCGACCGCGTGGACGCTTTCAGCGAGGACGAGATCGAGCTGGTCGCCCTGTTGGGCCGCCTCGTGGCGACCGCGGTGCAGAACATCCGCGCCTACGAGGCGGAGCGGAGGCGGGTCGAGGAGCTCGCGCGGCTCTCGCAGCTCCGGGCGGACTTCGTCTCGCTCGTCTCGCACGAGCTGCGCAGCCCGATGGCCGCGGTGATCGGCGCCGCGCGAACGCTGCAGGATCGCTGGCGGATGCTCTCGGCGTCGCAGCGCGAGTCCTTCCTCGCCCTGATCGGCGACGAGACGTCGCGGCTCGCCGAGCTCGTCGGGGACGTGCTCGACACGTCCCGGATCGAGGCCGGGACGTTCAGCTACCGCTTCGAGGAGGTCGACCTCGGCCGCGTGGTGGACGAGGCGGTCGAGGCGGCCGCTCTCGCGCAACAGGATGTGCCGGTCGTGGCCTCCGTCCGTGGGCGCCTGCCCGCGATCCGCGGCGATCGCGCCCGGATCAGGCAGATTCTCGCGAACCTGATCGACAACGCCGTCAAGTACTCGCCGGAGGGCGGGGAGGTGCGGGTCTCGGCGGCGGCGGGCAACGGCGCCGTGCGCATCGCGGTGCGGGACGCGGGACCCGGCATTCCGCAGGAGCAGCAGGGACGCATCTTCGAGAAATTCGGCCGCGTGGACGTGCCGGGCGCGTCCAAGCCGGGGACCGGGCTGGGCCTCTTCATCGCCCGCTCGATCGCGGAGGCCCACGGCGGCTCGCTCGACGTGAGCTCGGGAGCGGAGCACGGCACGACGTTCACGCTCACGCTCCCGGGCGGGCACTAGAGGCCTGATGTGAAACCGGCACGGTGCCGGATGACGCCGCAGACGCGGCACAGGATCGCCACGTCCGGCCGCGACCGGTAGCGCTGCTACCGGCCCGCGACCGGCCGCGACGCCCTGCTTGGCCTGCGACGCCCCCGACAGCGCGGTAATTTCACATCAAGCCTCTAGCCGCGACGACCTCGGCCGGAGCCTCGGCGGTCGCATAGAGCCGCCATGTCCCGGGGACGCCCTTCAGCTCTCGCTCACCGCGGTCCTCGAGCAGGAGCCCCGTGCCGGCGACGAGATCCTTGACCGTCTGCGAGACGAGCACCTCGCCGCCGCGGGCGGCGGCCGCGACCCGGGCGCCGATCGAGACCGCCAGCCCCGCGAACTTCCCGTCGTGGAGCTCGCACTCGCCGGTGTGGACGCCCGCGCGCACCTCGAGGCCGAGCTCTTGCATCCCCTCTACGACCGCCTGCGCACAGCGGATCGCGCGCGCCGGGCCGTCGAACGTGACGAAGAAGCCGTCGCCGGCGGTGTCCCGCTCTTCGCCGCGAAAGCGGTTCAGCTCCCTGCGCACAAGCGCATGGTGGCGCTCGAGCAGCTCTCGCCAGGCGCGGTCCCCGAGCTCGGCCGCTCGCTCGGTCGAGCCGACGATATCGGTGAACAGAACGGTCGCGAGCACCGTGTCCGGGACCTCCGGCACAGGCTCGCCGGCGACGAACCGCTCGATCTCGTCGGCGATGTCGAGCGAGAGAAAGACCCCGAAATAGTCGGTGCCGGAGACCGGGACGGTGCGCGCCTCCGCGAGCTGATCCGCCACGCGGAGCGCGGGCGCCTCCCCGTCGGTGCCGCGCCGATAGAGAACGAGCGTCGGCGTCCTGACGGCGCGCAAGACGTCGCCGAGGTCCGTCTCGATGAAGGCGCGGTTGAGGGCGTAGGCGACGGCCGGGCTCGCGCCGAGGCGCAGCTCGTTCGCGAACCACTCGCGGTCCTCCTCGCGCTCGTACAACGTCGGACACCCCTGTCGCAGCAATTCATCGCAAAAGGCGCGCGTTCCCCAGCCGTCACGGAGTTCCGCCAGCTCCTGCTCCCAGCCCGGGTCGTCCGGACCGATGTCGGAGCCGGGATGGAACAGCACGAGCGCCTGCACCCGCTCCGGGTAGGTCGCCGCGTAGAGCGCCGCCATCGCGCTGCCCTCGTGAGCTCCGAACACGACTGCGCTCTTCGACCGGACGTCGTCGAGGACGGCCCGCAGGTCGTCCATGCGCGTCTCGAGCGCCGCGAACTGCCCGCCGTGGTCGGAAAGCCCGGTGCCGCGCTTGTCGAAGAGGATCAGCCGGAACGACTGCGCCAGCCGCTCGTAGAACTCGCGGTAGTACCGCCACGTCCAGTTGTAGACGAGGTTGGAGACGTAGTCGGAGACGAAGACGAGGTCGATTTCGCCGTCGCCCACGACCTGGTAGGCGATCGCAACCCCGCCACTCCGGGCGTACCGGATGTCGATTTCCTCCACGAGCGAATCCTCGCCGAGATCCTGCGCGGCGGCAACGGCGCGGTACCCATTTGGCTCCGGTCGCCGTTGTTGACAACAGCAACGTGCCCGAGATCCCCGACACGATCGTCCTTCGACGCGACCGTGACCTGGAGCAGCGCAAGAACGAGATCTGGGTCAGGCGCTGCCTGTTCGCGCTCGTATGCGCCGTCCCCGTGCTGGCGCTGCTCAACGTCTTCGGGCAGCGCCCCGAGACCTCGGCGGGCGCCGTCGCCGCCGCCCGGCTGTCGATATCCGCTCCCTCCCGAGCCCGCGGAGGGCTTCTCTACCAGGCCCGGTTCCGCATCGAGGCGAACGAGAACCTCCACTACGCGACCCTCGTCCTCGCTCGGGGCTGGCTCGACGGCGTGACGATCAACACCGTGGAGCCGTCGCCGATCGGCGAGACGAGCGCGAACGGGAAGCTCGCCCTGGGCCTGGGGCCGATCTCGCGTGACCGGTCGTACGTGCTCTTCGTCGACTTCCAGGTGAACCCGACCACCCTCGGCCGCCAGGACCAGACGGTCACGCTCTACGACGGCAACCGGGCGCTCGTCACCCTCCACCGGACGCTCACGATCTTCCCCTAGATGGACGTCGCCGTCAGAGCAGTCGCGCTCTACGCCTTCGTGGTCTTCCTGATGCGCGTGATGGGCCGCCGAGAGCTCTCCACGCTGGGCCCGGTCGATCTCGTCCTGATCGTCGTTCTCGGCGACGCGATCCAGCAGGGCCTGACGCAGGACGACTACTCGGTCACGGGCGCCGTCATCGCCGTTTCGACGATCGCAGTCGTGCAGGTCGGCATCTCCTGGCTCAGCTTCCGCTCGCGCCGTGCGCGGAGGGTTCTCCAGGGCGAGCCGATCGTCATCGTCCAGGACGGCAAGCTGATCGAGCGCAATGTGCGGCGCGAGAGGCTGACGGAAGACGACGTGGCGGAGGAGATGCGCGCTCAGCAGATCGCGTCCGTCGAGGACGTGGCGTGGGGCATCCTCGAGAGCAACGGCACCATGAGCTTCATTTCGAAGTAGCTCAGGCCCGCACGCGCATCCGCTCGACGCCCAGCTCTTTCGCGAGCGCCTTTGCGCGCGCGGCGATCGTGTGCCGCAGCTCGTCCGGCTCGAGCAGGACCGCCTCCCCCCGGGCGGCGAGGATCTCGCTCTCGAGCCACTCGTCGTCGCCGTAGGGGCGCTCGGCGAGCGCCGTCCCGTCCTTGAGCCGCCGTGCGCCCCGCTCGGTCGCGAAGCGCGCCACGTCCTTGTCGTAGAGGATCCGCGCCGTGCGCGCGTCCCGCAGCTTCGTGGGCTCGAAGCCCGGGCGCGGCTCGAAGCGCTCCTTCGTCAGCGTCGCGCTCCGCATGCGGTCGAGGCGGAAGGAGCGCTCGCCGTCGCTCGTCCGGTCCCACGTGTGGACGTACCAGTTCGGCAGCTCTCGTTCGAGCGAATACGGCTCGACGAGCCGGGTCGAGGGCGCGGCGTCGGCTTCCTTCTGGTACTCGATCTCGACGAGCTTGCGCTCGCGCATGCCGCGCGCGAGCCTCGAGACGAGGTCGACCTCCTCGGTGGCGACGTGCGGCTCGGGCGTCTGCGCGAGCTCGAACTGCCCGAACGTCTCCTCGAGCTTCTTCCGCACGCGGGAGAGGGGCGTGTGCGCGTCGGCCGCGATCATCGGCCCGACGTACTCGAGCGCCAGCCGGATCGCGCGGGCCTCGAGCGGCGTGAGCCGCGGCGCGGCGCGGAACGTGTCGCCCCAGAGCTCCTTGTCGACGTGGACGGATCCGCCGCGGAGCTCGGCGTACACCGTGTAGCAGCCCCCGCCGAAGTTGACGAGGTTGAGGAGGGACAGGTGCTCCTCGAGCTCGTCCGGCGGGATGGAGGGGAACCGCTCGAGCAGCTCGGGGACCAGGATCTCCGCCTCGCGCTCCTCGCCGCACGCCGCGAGGAGGTAGGCGAGCAGCGCCTGGAGGACGGCGAAGCGCTCGGGCGCCACCGGGCCCGCCGGGCGCTCGGCGCTCCCGTCGACGCTGATCGCGGGCAGCTCTCGCGCCGGCTCCGGAGCGCTTCCCTCGTGGCGCTCCCGCACCCGCCGCAGGGCCGCCGCGACGTCGCGCTTGAGCTCCGGCGGCTCGAGTGGCACCGCGCGCCCGTTCTGGCGCAGCACCCACGAGGCGAGCTGCGGGATGGAGGAGTAGTCGGTGACGAAGACGCCGTCCTCGAGCCGGCCGGTCGCGCCGTACGCGCGCTTCACCCACCACGCCGTGTCGCCGCGCACCTCGATCCGCGCGGTGCCGACGACGTCGCCGATCTGCCAGGGCGGCCGGCCTCGGTAGAGCTCGACGTCGAAGTCGGTCGGCGCGCGGAAGTCCCGCTCCCGCCGCGTCGCGAACTTGATGTCGCCGCGGATCCGCGACACGCGGAAGGTGCGGATCTCCTCGCGGTCGAGGTCGTGGCCCACCACGTACCAGAGCCCGTTGTCGTTGATGAGCGCGTAGGGATTGAGCGTGCGCTCGCTCGTCTCGTCGCGCGAGATCGACCAGTACTCGAAGCGCACCGTGCGCTGCTTCGAGATCGCATTCTCGAGCTTCGCCAGCCGGCCGGGCGTCTCCGGCGAGTAGTCCGGATCGAGCACCTCGACGCGGCTCGCCGTCTCGGTTCGCGCCTCGACGAAGCCGGGCCGCCCGAGCGCGAGGTTCTGGAGGGCGAGGCGCAGCGGCTCGGCGTACGCGAACTTGCCCTCGAGGAGGTAGAAGGCGGTCTGGAGCGCTGCGAGCTCCTCGTCCTCGAGCTCGAGCTGGGGGAGGAAGTACTGCTCCGAACGGAGTGTGTACAGCTCCTCGCCCGTGAACTCGTCGCGCTGCGACTGCAGCGGGACGCCGAGCGAGAGCAGCTCGGCGCGGTCGGAGTAGAAGCGGCGTGCGAAGGCCTCGTCCGACATCTCGGAGTAGCCCTCGACGTTCGACTTGACGTCGCGAGCCGTGATCGCCCTGCGCTCCGCCATCAGGAACGCGACGAGCGAGAGCTGCCGAATCAGCTTGTCCGTGTCGTGGGACACCCGCGCCGGACACTACAGCCGTGCGGCTGTGGATCGCGCTGTGGATAAGTGGTGGCGTCCGCTAGGCCGCGGCCCGAGTCTCCAGGTGCTGGTGCGACGGGCAGTAGTCACGCTCGGGAAGTGGCGTCCGCTGGCACGGCTTGCCCTTGCGCGTCGTGGCCCGGCAGCGGGCGACTCCGCCGTCGAGCAGGCCGGACTCGATCTGCTCCTCGATGAACTCGACCGCGGCCTTCACGCCCTGCTCCACCGCCCAGGCGACCTGCGCCTGCGCGGTGATGGGGAAGTAGCGGCGGATGTCCTGGAACAACGCCCGCTCCGGCTTCGCGAAATAGAGCGGATCGGTCGCCAGTCGCTCCATCGTCTGTTCACAGGAGACGAGCACCCCGCGCCGCGATTCGAGCTGTGTCTGGCGGTCGGAGTACGGGTCGATCATGTCCTTCACGGAGCGGTAAATCGCCCGTGAGTATTGATACATGCACTGCTGCAGCTGGGCGGTTCTCTCTTCAATCACTAGTGTCTACGTCTCCTCCCGCAGACCCCGCAAGGCCTTGTCTGAAGCCGATTCCCCCGCGAGCTCCCCTTTGCCCAGGGCCGATCCTACATCGTAACGGGTGCTGTCACAAAGTCGCCGGATTCGTTGTCGTGCAAGAAAACAGCCGATCTCAGGCGCGGGGTTGTTCCACGCGCTCGTCGCGCGCCACGGCACGGCGTCCGAAGCCGGCGATCCAGAGGATCGCGAGCACGAGCCCGACCATGCCGACCGGGATCCCGACCCAGGGGACGATGAAGAGGAAGATGACGCCGACGACGATGAACGCGATGGCCACGCCGATCATGGGACTCGCGTCCCCGCCCGTCGGCAAACGGAAACGTCCGGCGCCGATTCAGGCCTGAAGGACCACGAGCCGCTCCTCGGTCATCTCGCGGATCGTGTAGGCCGGGCCTTCCTTCGTGTTGCCCGAGCCCTTGACGCCGCCGTACGGCATCTGGTCGGCGCGGAAGGTCGGCGCCTCGTTGACCGTGATCCCGCCGAAGTCGAGCGCCTCCGCTGCCGCGAGCGCCGTCGAGATCGAGCCCGTGAAGATCCCGGCCTGCAGTCCGTACTCGGTGCCGTTGGCGCGCTCGTACGCGTCCGGGAGAGAGTCGACCGCGTTGACGACGCAGACGGGACCGAAGACCTCGTCGCACACCACGCGCGCGGTCTCGGGCGCCTCGGCGAGGACGATCGGGCCGAGCGGGTCGGCGTCGGCGGCGCCCGCGAGGAGCTTCGCGCCGGCGGCCTCGGCCTCCTCGACCCACGCCGCGATCCGCGTGCGCGCGTCTTCGTCGATGACGGGCCCCACGTCGGTCGCCTCGTCCGCCGGGTCTCCGACGACGAGCGCCTCCACCCTGGGGAGGAAGCGCTCGAGGAAGCCGTCGAGGGAGGGGCGCTCCACGTAGATCCGCTGCACCGAGATGCAGCTCTGGCCCGCGAAGGAGAAGGCGTTCGCGGCGAGCTTCGTCGCTGCGAGGTCGAGATCGGCGTCGGCGGCCACCACGACGGGTGTCGAGTTGCCGAGCTCGAGCCGTACGCGCTTCTTCGCGGCGCGCTCGGCGATTCCCCAGCCCACGCCGCTGGAGCCGGTGAAGGTGATCATCCGGACGCGCTCGTCCTCGACGAGCACGTCGCCGATCTCGGCGGAGGGGCCGACGAGCACGGTGAGCCACCCGGGTGGGAGGCCCGCTTCCTGCTCGAGCTCGGAGAGGAGCAGCGCCGAGAGCGGCGTCTGGCTCGCCGGCTTGAGCACGACGGGACAGCCGGCGGCGAGCGCGGGCGCGAGCTTGTGGGCGACGAGGTTGCAGGGGAAGTTGAAGGGCGAGATCGCGCCGATCACCCCGATCGGCCGGCGCAGCGTGAACGCGATCTTCCCCTCGCCCGCCTCCGAGGCGCCCATCGGCACGACGTCGCCGGCGAGCTTCCGTGCCTCGACGGCCGCGAACGTGTACGTCGAGACGGCCCGGGAGGCCTCGACGCGGGCCGTCTTGATCGGCTTGCCGGCCTCAGCGCAGATGGTGCGCGCCATCTCCTCGTGCCGCTCGCGGAGCAGCCCGGCGACGCGGTCGAGGATCGCGGCCCGCTCGTGCGCGGGAAGGGGAGACTCGAGTGTCCGGGCGGCCGCGTCGACGGCCTGCCGGGCCTCGTCGGCGCCGGACTTCGGCGCGCGCCCGACGACCTCGCCGTTGTAGGGCGAGCGGACCTCGATCTCTTCGGTGGTCGTAGCCATATGCTCCGCTGGTGCTCAGGCGTGACGATATCGCGAGGCACCTGACGAGCGAAGTCGTCTTCGCCGGCGACCGCTGGCCCGGCTTCTCCGACACGATTCAACACCCCGGCGGGCTCGTCCTCGTCGACACCGGGATGATCGACACGACACCCGAGCTCGACGAGGAGTGGCAGCCGACGCCGCACCCGCTGCCGGACGAGCTCGTGAGCCGCGTCGCGGTCGTCGTCAACACGCATCTCCACTTCGACCACTGCGGCGGCAACCGGCTCTTCCCCGGCGTGCCGATCCACGTCCAGCGCCGCGAGCTGGCCGAGGCGCTGACCCAGGACGACTACACCGTGCGCGAGTGGGTGGATTTCCCGGGCGCGACGTACGTCGAGCACGACGGGGAGGCGGAGATCCTGCCGGGGATCCGCTTGCTGCCTGCGCCGGGTCACACCGCGGGACACCAGGTCGTCGTCGTGGAGACGGACGACGGGCCGGTCGTCCTCGGCGCCGACGTCGGTTACTCGTTCGAGGAGCTCGAGCACGGGGACACCGAGGGCCGGCGGATCGTCCTCGAGCTCGCCGCGCCGACCTACCTTGCGCACGTCGAAGAGCCGCGCGTGCCTCGCGTGCGCGAATAGCTGCTAGAGGCTTGATGTGAAATTGGCGCGCTGTCGGGGGCGTCGCAGGCCAAGCAGGGCGTCGCGGCCGGTCGCGGGCCGGTAGCAGCGCTACCGGTCGCGCCCGGACGTGGCGATCCTGCGCCGTGTCTGCGGCGTCATCCGGCACCGTGCCGGTTTCACATCAAGCCTCTAGTCGTCGGGCGAGAGGCGCGCGGCGAGCGCCGCGAGCACCTTGTCCTGGATGGAGGGGACATCGTGCATCAGCGTCCGGAAGCCGGACGCGGTCAG
Source organism: Gaiellaceae bacterium (assembly GCA_036490825.1). Lineage (GTDB taxonomy): Bacteria > Actinomycetota > Thermoleophilia > Gaiellales > Gaiellaceae > Palsa-739. Next base: position 13,320 of record DASXDE010000006.1, on the reverse strand, counting down.
GACGAGGATGCGAGACGGGCCCCGCGTCTTCACCGTCGCGGTCCGCGGCGCACCGGTGACGAGCGAGATCTCTCCGACGAAGTCGCCCGGGCCGAGCTCGTTCACCACTTTGCGGTTCCGAACGACGTCGGCCTCGCCCTCGACGAGGATGATGAACTCCCAGCCGCTCGCGCCCTCCCGGGTCAGGTCGCGCGCGGTGGGGAGGTCGAGCTCGTCGGCGAGGGACGCGATCTCCGCGAGCTCCCGCTTCGAGCAGCGCTCGAACAGCGGAACCCGCTTCAGCAGCTCGATCTTCGCGTTCTTGCGCAGCATCGACCGCGGTACAGTCTCTTGCATGTCCCGATCCGGTGCAACCAGGCCCGGCGCACTGATCGTCGACGCGGTCCGCAGCCCGATCGGCAGGAAGAACGGCACCCTCTCGCACATCCGCGGCGACGAGCTCTCGGCCCAGGTCGTGAATGCGCTCGTGGCGCGGAACGGCGTCGATCCCGCCGAGATCGAGGACGTGCAGTGGGGCTGCGTGACGCAGGTCGACGAGCAGGCCTGGAACATCGGCCGCAACGTCGCGCTCACCGCCGGCTGGCCCGTCTCCGTGGCCGGGACGACGGTCGATCGCCAGTGCGGGTCCTCGATGCAGACGAACTTCAACGCCGCGGCGGCCGTCTGGTCGGGCCAGCTCGACCTCGTCGTCTCGGGAGGCGTCGAGATGATGTCGCGCGTACCGATGGGCTCGAACAACGGCTCGATGTCCCCGCTCGTGTGGGAGCGGCACGAGATCGTGATGCAGGGCATCTCGGCAGAGGAGATCGCGAAGCAGTGGGGGCTGGCGCGCGAGGAGCTCGACCGGATCTCGTTCGAGTCGCACCAGCGCGCCGCTCGCGCGATCGACGAAGGGCGGTTCGAGAAGGAGGTCGTCCCGATCGAGCTCGACGTGCCCGCGCCGGACTCCGGCTCGACGCTGGTGCGCACGCGCTTCGCCGTCGACGAGGCGGTGCGGCGGGAGACGACGCTCGAGAAGATGGCGGCGCTGCAGCCCGCCTTCATTCCCGACGGCGTCGTGACCGCGGGGAACTCGTCCCAGATCGTGGACGGCTCGGCCGCCGTTTTGGTGGCCTCCGAGGCGAAGGCGTCGGAGCTGGGGCTCGAGCCCCGCGCGCGGTTCGTCTCCTTCGGGGTGGTGGGCGTCGATCCCCACCTGATGCTGCACGGCAACCCCGAGGCGTCGGCGAAGGCGCTCGCGAAGGCCGGGCTGACGTGGGACGAGATCGACGTGATCGAGGTGAACGAGGCGTTCGCCTCAGTCGTGGGCCAGTTCCTCGCCGACACCGGCCTGCAGGAGCGCTACGAGGCCGGCGACGTGAACCCGAACGGCGGCGGCATCTCGCTCGGCCACCCGCTCGGCGCCACGGGCGCGCGGATCACGGCGACGCTGGTCTCGGAGCTCGAGCGGCGGCAGGCGCGCTACGGCCTGGCGACGATGTGCATCGGCTTCGGCCAGGCCATCGCAGCCGTGATCGAGCGCGTCTAGTCAGTCGTACTGCGCGAGCCAGTCGCCGACGACCTGCATGTAGCGCTCCCGCTCCTCGACGTGCGGCAGGTGCGACGACTCCTCGAAGCAGACCCACTCCGAGCCGGCGATGCCGTCCAGCAGGACCTGTTGCAGCGCCGGAGTCGCCTCGTCGTAGCGGCCGGAGACGACGAGCACCGGCCGGCGGATCTCGTGCAGCCGGTCCTTGACCTGCCAGTCCTTGCAGGAGCCGATGATGTGGAACTCGCTCGGGCCGTTCATCGTCCGGTACACGACCGGGTCTCGCTCCAGCCACTCGAATGTGGCGGCCACGTCGGGCGGCCACGGGATGCGGCAGACGTGGCGCCCGTAGAAGACCAGACAGGCCTCCATGTACTCGGGATCGTCGTAGGTGCCGGCCGCCTCGTGCTTGTCGAGCGTCGCGCGCACGTCCTCGGGCAGCTCGTCGCGAAGCTTGCCGGCCTCGCTAGCGAAGTCCGCCCACGATGCCGCCGTGTCCGCGAGCACGAGCGCCTGGAGCCCCGACGGCTGCGTGAGCGCGTACTCCTCCGCGAGGAACCCGCCCCACGACTGGCCGAGCACGTGGTGGCGGTCGGCGATTCCGAGCGCTTCGACGAGGTTGTGCAGCTCGCGGACGAAGAGGTCGACCGTCCAGAACTCGGCGCCGCGGTCCGGATAGTGCGTGCTGCGGCCGTTGCCGACCTGGTCGTAGTGGATGACGGCTCGCCGGTCGGCGAGGTCGGCCAGCGAGAGGAGGTAGTCGTGCGTACCGCCGGGGCCGCCGTGGAGGACGACGAGCGGCGCGGGCGCCGCGGCGTCGCCGGGCCGGAGGTCGCCCGTCACGCGGTACCAGGTCTCCGCCTCCTCGAATCCGACGGTGCCTTCCCGCACGTACACGACGCGACTCTACGCTCCGGCGGGTGAGCGGAGAACCACGGCTGCGGCGCGCGCACATCGCGCTTGCCGCGATCTTCGTCCTCTTCGGCGCGCTCGGCGGGAACTGGGACTCGCGGCTGCCGGCGCTCCGCGACCGGCTGGGCCTCGACAGCGGCGAGCTCGGCGTCGTCATCTTCGCGGTTTCCCTCGCCTCGACCGCCGCCCTCCCGCTCGCAGGCTGGATCAGCGCGCGGCTCGGCAGCCGCGGGCCGAGCGCCCTCGGCCTCCTCTGCGCGGCGGCCGGGATCAGCGCCGCCGCCTTCGTCCCCTCGTTCGGGACGCTCTTGCCGATCGCCTGCCTGATCGGGGTCGGCTGGGGGATCACCGACGTGGCCGCGAACGCGCACGGCGTCGCGGTCGAGCAGGCCCTCGGCCGTCGCATCCTCTCCGGCCTGCACAGTGCGTGGAGCTTCGGCCTGCTCGCCGGCTCGGGCATCGCGGCGGGCGCGGCGGCCGCGGGGGTCGGGCTGCGCGTGCAGTTCCCGGTCGTCGCAGCCGCCGCCGCGCTCGCGCTCGTCCTGGCCACGCCGTCGCTGCTGCCCGCCACGGGCGCCGCGCTCGACACGGCGCACTTCGCGCTCCCGCGAGGGCCGCTCGCGCTGCCGGCGCTCCTCATGTTCTGCGCCTTCTTCGTCGAGGCGGCGACGATCAGCTGGGCCGCCGTCTTCCTCGCGGGGCCCGCGCGGACGAGCGGCGCGCTCGCCGCGGGAGGAGTCGCCTCCTTCGCCCTCGCGATGGGCCTGGCCCGGCTCGTGGGCGACAGGCTGCTCGAGCGCTGGGGCATCGGCGGACTGGCCGTCCGGAGCGGCGCGCTCAGCTGCGCCGGACTCGCGCTGGCGCTCGCCACCCGCTCGCCGGCCCCGGCACTCGTCGGCTTCGCCTGTGTCGGCGCGGGCTCCGCGCCGCTCGTCCCGGCCCTCTTCCGGGTCGGCGGGACGGTGCCCGGCGTCGCGCCGGGCGCAGGCATCGCCGCGATCGCGACCGCGGGCTACGCCGGCGGCGTCATCAACGGGCCCGCGATCGGCTTCCTCGCCCGCGGCGTCGGACTCACCGGCGCGCTGGGCCTCGTCGGGGCGGCGGCTCTCGCGATCGCGCTTCTCGGCCCACGTCTAGTCTCCGCACGATGAAGATCGGCGTCGTCGGGCTGGGAACGATGGGCGCGGGCATCGCCCAGCTCGCCGTCGAGGCCGGGCTCGAGACGGTCGGGCGCGAGGTGACCGACGAGCTGGGGGAGACGGCGCGCGGGCGGATCGAGCGCTTCCTCACGCGCAAGGTCGAGAAGGGCCGGCTCGACGCCTTCGACATCGGCCTCCTGGGGCTGACGACCGAGGTCGCCGCCCTCGCGGACTGCGACGTCGTGATCGAGGCGATCGTCGAGGAGCTCGGGCCGAAACGCGAGCTGTTCGCGGAGCTCGAGCGGGTCTGCCGCCCCGAGGCCGTCCTCGCGACGAACACGTCTGCGCTCTCGGTGACCGAGATCGCGGGCGCGACGTCGACCCCGGAGCGCGTGGTGGGGATGCACTTCTTCAACCCCGCCCCCCTCATGCCGCTCGTGGAGATCGTGCGCGCGGAGCGGACGTCGGACGAGGCGTTCGAGACCGCGTATGCGCTCGGCGAACGGCTCGGCAAGCGTCCGATCCGCTGCCACGACACGCCCGGCTTCGTCGTCAACCGCGTCCTGATCCCGCTCCTCAACGACTGCGTGCGCGTGCTCGACGAGGCGCGCGTGACGCCCGCCGACCTCGACGCCGGCCTGAAGCACGGCGCGGGCTGGCCGATGGGGCCGTGCGAGCTCGTCGACCTGGTGGGGATCGACGTGCACGTCCACGCGAGCGAGGCGCTCTGGGAAAAGCTGCGGGAGCCGCGGATGGCGCCGCCCGCGCGCCTCGTGGCGATGGCCAACGCCGGGCTCCTCGGCCGCAAGAGCGGCCGCGGCTTCTACGAGTACGACTAGCCAGCGGGCTACGCTTGGGGCGCCGATGCGGCGGATCCTGCTCAGCTGCGCCAGTGCCGCGGTGCTCATGCTGCCGGCCGCGGCGTTCGCGGGTGCCCGGGCGCACAAGGCGCCGGGCTTTCTCGTGGTGCGCAAAGCGGTGGGGGACGGCGGCGTCCACGGTCGTCCCGTGGTCACCGTGGTCGTCGAGGGCTTCGTGCTCGGGCGCATCACGCAGGAGGCGCAGGTCGACGTGTACCAGCTCCCGTCGCCGACCGGCGAGGGCGCTCCTCAGGCGGCCGGGCCGGACGTGACCACCAGTGGCGTGAAATGGCACGGCTTCGCGGGCAAGGAGTACACCGGGAGCGGCTTCCGCTTCCGGGCGATGGGCGGCACCTATCGCGTTGTGGTGCGCGGCGCCGGCATCTACCTCTTCGCCGGCGGTCAGGGCAGGGTCACGCTCCGGGGCTCGTCGGTCTACCGCCGCGCCGACGGGGCGTACTCGGTCGACGGCCGTGCGTTCCGCTCCCTGCCGGCCCACCTGCTGAGACAGACGATCGGCCGGGGCTGAGCGCGATGCCCGGGAAGACGGAGACGATTCTCGTGGTGGAGGACGAGCAGGCGATCGCCTCGTTCGTCGCCGCCTACCTCCGTAAGGACGGCTTCGACGTGCGCATGACCGCCAGCGGGCGCGAGGCCCTCGCCCTCGTCGGCTCGGACGCGCCGTCGCTCGTGATCCTCGACCTCATGCTGCCCGACCTCGACGGGATGGAGGTCTGCCGGCGGATCCGCGAGACGAGCACGCTGCCCGTCCTCATGCTCACGGCACGGGACGACGACCTCGACAAGATCGCCGGGCTCGAGGTCGGGGCCGACGACTACCTCCCGAAGCCGTTCAACCCGCGCGAGCTCGTGGCCAGGGTGCGCGCCATCCTCCGTCGCAGCGCCGCGCGGACGCGGCCCGACGGAAGCGTCCTCCGTCACGGCGACCTCGTGCTCGACGCCGGCCGGCGGGAGTGCAAGGTCGGGGAGACCGAGATCAGGCTGGCGCCGAAGGAGTTCGACCTCCTCTGGGAGCTGCTCGACCACCGTGGGTTCGTCCTCACCCGGGACCAGCTGCTCGAGCGGGTCTGGGGTTACACGTTCGCCGGCGACACGCGGACGGTCGACGTCCACGTCCGACAGCTGCGGCGGAAGCTCGGCGACGCGGCGCCGATCGTCACGGTCTGGGGGATCGGCTACAAGGCCGGCCCGGTCCGCGACGCCGACGGCTAGGGGCGAGCCCGTGCTCAGGTCCCTGCGCTTCCGCCTTCCCGCGCTCTTCCTGCTCGGCGTCGTGCTCGCCGCCGTCGTCGCGACGCTCATCGCCGTCCGCTTCTTCCAGGGCTACACCCGCACGCATGCGGCGACCGAGCTGCGCGGCGAGTCGGCGGGACTCGTGCGCCTCTACGAGGGACAGGCGGGCATCGGGCACGTCTCGCTGCGGAACCTCGAGCTCCCGCTCGGTGGGGACCGGGTGTTCTGGGTTCCGGCCGTGCCCGGCGCGTCGCTGCTCGCAGGCCCGTTGCCGCAGCTCCCGAGCAGCGCCGTGCCTCTCTCCGAGCTCCTCGCCGGCAACGCGCCCTCGTTCGACCTCCACGTGCCCTCCGGGACGTATCTCGGCGTGGGCCAGGTCGTCCGGCTGGCGGGGCTCCCGGTGGGAGCGCTCGTCGTCGCGAAGCCCGAGTCCGCGTTGCGTAGCCGCTGGCTGCAGCTCGTGTGGGAGCTCGCGCTGGCGTTCGGGATCGGGATCCCGGTCGCCGGCGCGCTCGTCGTCTACTTCTCGCAGCGGATCGCACGGCCGCTCGAGGCGCTCGCGACGGCCGCCGACGAGGTCGCGATCGGGCACTACGACGTCGCGCTCCCCGAGCGCACCGGCGGCAGCGAGGTCGAGCGGCTCGCCGCGCGCTTCGACGAGATGACGGCGAAGCTCGCGGAGTCGGAGCAGCTCTCCCGGCACTTCCTGATGTCGGTCTCGCACGAGCTGCGCACGCCGCTCACAGCGATCCGCGGTCATGTCGCCGCGCTGCGCGAAGGGGTTCTCGACGACGAGGCCTCGAGGGGACGCTCGCTCGAGGTCATCGCGGAGGAGGCGCTGCGGCTCGAACGGCTCGTGGGCGACGTCCTCGACCTGGCGAAGCTCGACGCGCGCCGCTTCGCGCTGCTGCGCGAGGAGGTCGACATGCGCGCGCTCTGCGAACGCGCCTACGCCAACTTCGCCGAGGAGGCGCGGGCGCGCGGCATCGAGTACGACCTTGCGCTCGGAGAGGGCGCGGTGCTCGTCACCGACGGCGACAGGGTGCTGCAGATCGTGTCGAACCTGCTCGCGAACGCGCTGCACTGGACGCCGACCGGCGGGCGCGTCGACCTCGGGCTCGGGGCGAGCAACGGCGAGGTGAGCGTGGCCGTGGCGGACACCGGCCCGGGAATCGCGCCCCGGGAGGCGGAGCGCATCTTCCGGCCCTTCTGGTCCGGGGACGGCGGCGGCACCGGGCTCGGCCTCACGATCGCGCGGGAGCTCGCGCTGGCGCTCGGCGGCAGGCTGGAGCTCGACAGCGAGCCGGGCCGCGGCAGCCGCTTCGTGCTCTTCCTACCGGTGGTTACTCAGCCGGCTTGACGGTCTTCGAGGCGGTAGACCGTCGCGCCGTCGCGCTTCAGTCCCTCCTCGAGCCGTCCGAGCCGCTCCTCGACGCTCCGCCAGCCGGAGGCGATGAGATCGACGAGGAGGGCGAGGTCGTCGACGCGTGCGTGGCGCTCGGTCAGGAGGTCGCCCTCGATTCGCTCGAGCCGGCGGATGACCTGGCTCGTCAGTCCCCGCATCTCCGCGAGGTGACGCGCGCTCGGCCGGAAGTGCTCACGCAGGCCGTCCTGGATCGCGACGGGGAGCCCTTCCTCGAACTTGGCGGTGGTGGCCGCGAGGGCCTCGACCGCGCTCCGCGCCCGCTGCAGCGTCGCGTCGAAGGCGGCGGGGTCGGTACGGCCCGCGGCCGCGTCCTCGATCCGCTGCTGCGCGCGGGCGATCGCGTCCAGGTCCACGGAGCCGACGATAGAACTCGCGTCGGATGGAACTCTCCGAGCTGGACTACGAGCTGCCGCCGGAGCTGATCGCGCAGCACCCGGCCGAACGGCGCGACGCGTCACGGCTCCTCGTCTACGAGCGCCGGACCGGCACCATCCGGCACCGCACTTTCGACGAGCTGCCGGAGGAGCTGCCCCTGGCTGGAAGCGTCGCCGGCAAAGCCGGCGACGCCCGGCCGAAAGACCGGGAGCTCGTGGTCGTCAACGACACGAGGGTCGTGCCGGCCCGGATCCCGATCTCGTCGCCTCGGGGCGAGGTGCTGCTGCTCGAGCGGCTCGAGGACGGGACGTGGGAGGCGCTCGCGCGGCCGACGCGGCGGCTGCGCGCGGGCCGCCGGTACGGGCCTGTCGAGCTGATCGAGCACCTCGGCGAGGGACGCTGGCGTGTCCGCGTGGAGGGCGAGCCAGCCGGCGAGACGCCGCTGCCGCCGTATATCACCGAGCCGCTGAGCGACCCCTCCCGCTATCAGACCGTCTACGCGCGCGAGCCGGGCTCGGCGGCGGCGCCGACGGCCGGCCTGCACTTCACGCCCGAGCTGCTCGCGCGGCTCGACCCGGCGCGCGTCACGCTCCACGTCGGGCTCGACACGTTCCGGCCGGTGACGGAGGAACGGCTCGAGGAGCACGCGATCCACGGCGAGCGCTACGAGATCGAGCCGGCGGCCTGGGAGCGGATCCGGGCCGCCGGGCGGGTCCTCGCCGTCGGCACGACGACGGTGCGGGTACTCGAGACGCTCGCCCGCGGCGGCCCGCTCAGCGGCCGCACCGAGCTGTTCGTCACGCCCGGCTTCGAGTTCCGACGGGTCGACGCGCTCCTCACGAACTTCCACCTGCCGCGCTCGACGCTGCTCGCGCTCGTGATGGCGTTCGCGGGCATCGACGAGACGCGGCGCCTCTACCGGGTCGCGGTCGACGAGCGGTACCGCTTCTACTCCTTCGGCGATGCAATGCTCCTGCTCTGATGCTCGACCACGTCACGATCCGCGCCGCCGACCAGCAGGCGAGCCGCCGGTTCTACAACGTCGTCTTCCCCGTCCTCGGCTTCGAGCCGGTGGAACCTAGAGCGGCCTTCTACGAGTGGGGCGACTACTCGGTGGCGCAGGCCGACGACGACCATCGGGTGACACGCCATCTCCACGTTGGTTTCGCCGCGCATTCGCGCGAAGAGGTCGATGCCTTCTGGCAGGCGGGCGTCGACGCCGGCTACACGAGCGACGGCAAGCCGGGCCTGCGGGCGCAGTACCACCCGGACTACTACGGCGCCTTCCTCCTCGATCCCGACGGCAACAGTGTCGAAGCGTGCTGCGGCTTTCGCGAAAGCGGCTCCGGCGGGATGATCGATCACCTCTGGATCGGAGTCCGCGACCTCGAGGCGAGCCGGCGCTTCTGGCAGACCGTCGCACCGGTCCTGGGTCTTCGGCTCGGCGAGCGGGGAGATCGCTTCCACATCGCGGCCGGCGATCGCTCATCCGCGTTCGTTGCCGATGGCCGGCCGCCGAGCGAGAACGTCCACCTCGCCTTCCCGGTGGCGACGGACGCGGAGGTCGCAGAGTTCCACCGAGTCGCGACGGCCGCCGGTTACCGCGACAACGGCGCGCCCGGCGAGCGTCCCGAGTACCACGCGGGCTACGTCGGCGCCTTCGTCCTCGATCCCGACGGCAACAACGTCGAGGCGGTCAACCACAACCGCTAACCGCGTCCGTGCCGGATTCGTCTCAGTACTACGACCCCCAAGGGAACGAGGCGTATCGTCGCTGGTCGGCCGCGCCCGCGCCAGGGCGTATGCGGCGCTGGACCGGCTGCTGATGACGAGGTACGCGCCGGTGTTCCCGCTCTTCGTCCCGAACTTCCGCTACCTGGTGTCGGAGCGGGTGCACAAGTTCGTCTTCAGCCACTACTACGGGACGCCGATCCTCAACGCGCTGTCGGTGAGCTAGCCCGCTCGGGCGCACGCATGAGGCCGCGCAGCGCGAACGAGTGGCGGGACTTCTGGCGCGACGGCGGCGAGCGCGAGCTGCACGGGCAGCTCGAGGAGTTCGCGCCGTACTCGGTCCGGATCGCGACGCTGCTCGGCAGCAACGCCCCCTTGCGGGCGCTCGTCGGCGAGCTCGGGCGGATCCGCGAGCACGAGCTGTGTGCGCCCGCCGACCCGGAGCGCGACGCGGAGGTCGCCGGCCGGATCTACGCGTGGTTCGAGAGCGCGGCGCTCTCGCGCTGAATCGCCTCGCGAACGTCCGCGTCGAGCAGCTCGATCAGCGATGTGTCGCGCAACGTCTCCCAGACGAACGCACGGGAGCCGCAGCGCTGGACGTACGGGTCCTCGAGGATCTCGGCGAGGTGCCGGCCCCGCCGGTGCTCGCGATGGATGTAGGAGAGGAGCCGCTCCTCGCGGAACCGGCGGCGACGGGAGAAGAAGTACGGCCCCCACCTCGTCATTGCCATGAGATTACCGGGAGCGGCCCGTCTAGGCTCGGGCCGTGAGCGAGACCTTCACGGTCACGGCCCGGGACGGCGCCGCCCGCGCGGGCGTCCTCCACACGGCGCACGGCGACGTCCCGACGCCGGCGTTCATGCCGGTCGGGACGAAGGCGACGGTCAAGACCGTCGATCCGGACGAGCTGCGCACCCTGGGCGCGCGGATCGTGCTCGGCAACGCCTACCACCTGCACTTCCGGCCGGGGGAGGAGCTGATCGCCGAGCTGGGCGGCCTGCATGCCTTCATGGGCTGGGACGGCGCGCTCCTCACCGACTCGGGCGGCTTCCAGGTCTTCTCGCTGCGCGACACGCTCCTCGAGACCGACGACGAGGGCGTCACGTTCCGCTCGGTCTACGACGGCCGGCCCGAGCGCTTCACGCCGGAGCTGTCGGCGCGCGTGCAGGAGCTGCTGGGCTCGGACGTCGCGATGTGCCTGGACATCTGCCCGCCCGCCGGCGTGCCGCCCGCCGAGCTCGAGGAGGCGGTGCGCCGGACGACGCTGTGGGCGGAGCGGCAGCGCGACCTGCCGCGCGCGCCCGGGCAGCTCCGCTTCGCGATCACGCAGGGCGGTCTCGACGGCGAGCTGAGGCGCCGGTCGTCCGAGGAGCTCGTCGCACTCGACTTCGACGGGTACGCGGTCGGCGGCCTCAGCGTGGGGGAGCACCGGGCGCCGATGTTCACGGCGACGACCGACGCGGCCGCCCTCCTGCCGGAGGAGAAGCCGCGCTACTTCATGGGGATCGGCGACCCCGAGGGCGTGCTCGAGGTGATCGCGCGCGGCGTCGACATGTTCGACTGCGTCCTCCCGACGCGCACCGCCCGCACCGGCAGCGCGCTGACCGGCGAGGGCCGGCTCAACCTCCGCAACGCCCGCTTCGCCCGCGACGAGCGCCCGCTCGAGGAGGGGTGCGCCTGTCCGGCCTGCTCTCGCTTCAGCCGCGCCTACATCCGCCACCTCGTGAACCAGCAGGAGATCCTCGGATTGCGGCTGCTCAGCCTGCATAATCTGCGCTTCCTGCTCGACCTCGTCGCCGCGGCGCGGCAGGCGATCGAGCGCGGCGAGTTCCTCACGTGGAAGGACGAGGCGCTCCGACGAGCGAAGGGAGCCAACGAGTGACGGTCGCAGCGAGCAGCGGTGGGTCGGGGTTTTTCCTGATCATCATCGTCGCGTTCCTCGTGCTCTGGCTGGTCGTCGTCCGGCCACAACGGAGACGGCAGAACCAGCAGCAGCAGCTAATGAGCGAGCTCCGCGTCGGCGACGAGGTGCTCACCGCGGGCGGGATCTACGGCACCGTCTCGCGTCTCGACGAGGACCAGGTCACGGTCCAGATCGCGCCGAAGACCGAGGTGCGGGTCGCCCGGCGCGCGATTGCCGCCATCACGAGCGAGCCGGAGGAGGAGGCGGGGCCGGACGAGGCCGAGGAGCCGCAGGACGACGCCGGCGGCGAGCGCTGGACCTCGGCTTTCGACGAGGATGACTCCGCCCGCGAAGCGTCGAATGAGGAGAACCGCGGCTAACCTGTTCCGCGGTTTTGAAGGATCCGTCGTGAGAGAACGTCGCAACTATCTCCTGCTCATGGGCGCGATCGCCGTGGCCCTCGTCGGCGCGGCGCTGATCGCCATTCCGCACTCGCCCGCGTACAAGAAGCCGACGCTCGGCCTCGACCTGCAGGGCGGGATCGAGGTCGTGCTCCGCGCGGTGCCGGACAAGGGCCAGACGATCAACTCCACCCAGATGCAGACGGCGCAGCAGATCATGACGAGCCGCGTGAACAAGATCGGCGTGACCTCGCCGAACGTCGCCGTCCAGGGCGGGAACGAAATCGTGATCCAGCTCGCCGGCGTCCACGATCCGGCCAAGGCCGCGAAGATCATCGGCACGACCGGCCAGCTGCAGTTCTTCGACTTCGAGAAGGACCTCGCGCCGCCGACCGTGACCCAGGGGCAGCCGACCCCCCTCAAGTCGCTCTACGCCCTGCTGACAGCGGTGAAGGCCGAGGCGAAGAAGGGCTCGCCCGAGGCGTACTACCTCTTCAAGACGACCAAGGTCACGAAGAACGTGACGAAGAAGGTCAAGGGCAAGAAGGTCACCAAGCCGCAGACCACGACGAAGCACAAGCAGGTCCAGGGGCCGGATCCGACCATCCGCCAGCTCCTGCTCCCGTACGGCGGCAAGCAGCCGGCCGGCACGCAGGTCATGCGCGTGCCCGCGAATCGCCTGGTGGTCCACGGGCTGGGCGGGGCGCCCTGGTACCTGTTCAAGTACTTCCCCAAGGCGGCGAACGGACCGCCAGAGCTGACGGGGAAGGACCTCAACGAGTCGCAGATCACCGCGGACGTCAACCCGCAGTCCGGCCAGCCGGAGGTCGTCCTCGGCTTCACGAGTCACGGCTCGCACGAGTTCCAGGACATCACGAGGGCGGAGTACAAGCGCGGGCAGCTCGCGGCCGGCCTGGCCGGAAAAGCGGGCGACCACAACATCAACACGATCCTGCAGTACGCGCAGCACAACGCGATCGTGCTCGACGGCGTGCTGCAGTCGACGCCGTACATCGACTACACCGACTCGAGCCTCGCCGACGGCATCGCCGGCCAGGCGACGATCCAGATGGGAGCCGGCGGGCTCGGCGCTGCCAAGGACCTCGCGCTCGTCCTCCAGAGCGGCTCGCTGCCGTACCGGTTCGTCCCGATCGAGCGGACGGACGTGTCGGCGACGCTGGGCAAGAGCTCGCTGCACGAGGCGATCTGGGCGGCCGTCGCCGGCCTCGCGATCGTGGCGCTCTTCCTGCTCCTGCTCTACCGCTTCCTCGGCGTCGTGGCGGTCGTCGGGCTCGCGATCTACGGGCTCCTCTACTACGCCGCCATCCTCCTCTTCGGCGTCACCCTGACGCTGCCGGGCTTCGCCGGCCTGATCCTCACCATCGGCGTCGCGGCCGACGCGAACGTCGTCGTGTTCGAACGCATCAAGGAAGAGGTGAGAGCCGGACGATCGGTGCGAGCGGCCATCGCGGCCGGCTACGGCAAGGGCTTCCACACGATCCTCGACGCGAACGTCGTGACCGTGATCACGGCGATGATCATCTTCCTGATCGCGGTCGCCGACGTGAAGGGCTTCGCCCTGATGCTGCTGATCGGCACCGTGATCTCGCTGATCACCGCCGTCGCGGCGACGCGCGCGATGCTCGGCCTCCTCAGCGGCTTCCGCTGGTTCGACAACCCGCGCTTCATGGGCGCGCACGGGCAGCAGACGGCGAAGTGGCTGCAGATCGACTTCATGCGGCGCCGCTACCTGTGGTTTGCGCTCTCGGGCGCCGTGATCCTCGCCGGGAT
>DASXDE010000005.1:0-8059 GCA_036490825.1 Gaiellaceae bacterium | reverse complement strand
GGCTGATTCTAGCGGCACCCGGGCGCGGTCCCGGCCTTGCAGAGCGTGCAGGATGTTCTGGTGTAGTCCCCGCCGGCTCAGGTCGCCGGGTCCACCGCGACACTGGTGATGTGGGCCTGCTGGTCCACCGACACCACCAGTCGGCGCTGCGCGTTTCCGTGTGCGATCAGGCGGAGGACGAAGTGCAGGCGATGGCGGCGTGAGATCACCGCTCGCGTGCCCGTACGCGTCTCGATCCGGTATCCCTCCGCTTCGCGCTGTCTCAAGAAGGCGTCGAGCGCCCGCGAGCATGCGTCGTCCGCCCGCGCCCTCATCGCGCGAACGCGCGTCGCAGCCGGCTGTCTGCCTTCTTCAGCCGCGTGCGAGACACGACTCGACTTCCGCGAGGGTCATGTCGTTTCGATCGTCGACTCGCTTGTGCGCCAGGTCGAGCAGGGCGTAGCCGTACTCGGAGTGGCGAAGCTCGAGGCCCTGCGCGCGTGCGCGGCGCTGGAGGGTGTTTCGCTGCAGCTTCTGTTGCTTGGCCTCGTTCGCGCCGGGCCAGCTCTCGTCCCTCGACGCCTGGCCGGTCGGCACGGTCAATCGTTCACGGCGGCGGGGGATCCCACCGTCCTGGGGCGTGCTCAACGGGCTTCGACCGGCGCCATTCCCGCCGTACTCTCATCCGTCGGCAGTTCCTGGGAGCCATCCTCCGGCATCTCCTCAGAGGCGCCGTCGTCGTCCCCATCCATCGGGACACCTTCGGCGGCCGCGGCGAGGCGCTCCGCCTTCCTGGCCGCCTTGCGCTCGCGGCGCTCCTTGACCGCGAGCTCGCGCGCCCGCTTCGCATGCGTTTGCTGCTTTTTCGCCGCCATCCGCGCTCCTTCCAGTAGGTCGAGCGTCAGCTGCAGCCGCGTGCGGCCGCAGCTGACCACTCTCGAATCAGGCGGACGCCAACGTGACGTTCGTCGCCTGCGGCCCCTTCTGGCCCTGCTCGGGCTCGTACTGCACCTTCGCGTTCTCAGCGAGCGTCTTGTAGCCCTCGCCCACGATCGCGCTGTGATGAACGAACAGATCCTCGCCGCCGCCGTCGGGGGTGATGAACCCATAACCCTTGTCGGCGTTGAACCACTTCACGGTTCCGGTTGCCATAGATGAAACACCTCCTCTGCTACTTCAGGAACGGGCAGAGGAGGCACACCACGTGCATCCGGTACTCGCTCAGATACTCGATCCAGCCTAGCAGCAATACGGAATAAATTCGGTCTCACGAGCGAATGCTCGCCCCCTTTACTTCTTGGCCTTCCTGGCCTGCCGCTTCTCTTTCAGCGTCTTCTGAGCCGGCTTCTTCTCCATGCTCTTCTTCGCGTTCTTGTCCTTGCTCGCCATGCCCTCACCTCCTTGTGGGTGCGACGATCGCCTCAGCTGCGCCGCGGCTCTGCCGGACGCATCGTCGCACTTCCATCTTCGTCGACTTCGACCACGTAACGTCCGGCGTCCGCGCCGCTCCTGAAGCGTTTCAGACCCTTGGGACGCTGCGAGATGATCGCGTGGGTGTCGGTGCGAGTCTCGATCAGGTAACCCTCGGCGACCTTCTGCTCGAGGAACGCATCGAGGCCTCGCCTGCGCGTGCCCAGCGGATCGATCTCACCCACACACGCGAGTATCGCAAGTAGTCCCGTCCCGATTGCGAATCGGACGCCGGGGCATCAGCGGCCCATGCCGTCGGTCACCGCCTTTCTCTCGGCCCGCGCCATGCGTAGGCTCAACGTCGGGCTCGCGATCTGGGCCGCGATCTGGATCGGGATCGCGGCCTACACGGCGTACGAGGTGGCGGCGCTGAGGAGCCTCAGCCGCACCGTCGTCAAGGCCGGCGCGGCGACCGAGTCGACCGGCCACGCGCTCGCGGCCATCTCCCACGTCCCGTTCGTCGGCGGCCGGATCGGCGATCTCGCCGCGCAGGCGATCGCCGCCGGTGCGAGCGCCCGCGCGAGCGGCGCCTCCACCGGGACGACGATCGACCAGCTCGCCGTCCTCCTCGGGATCGCGATTGCGCTCATCCCGACCGTGCCGCTGCTCGCGCTCTATCTGCCGCTCCTCCTCGGCGTGCGCCGCGACCGGAGGGCCGTCCGCAGCGCGATCGCGCGCTGGGACGGCGAGCCCGGCCTCGAGGCGTTCCTTGCGCACCGGGCGCTCTCGCACCTCCCGTTCGAGGAGCTCCGCGAGCTCGGCTACGACGGGACGGCCGGCTTCCCGCCGAACGCCGAGCTCGCCGCGGCCGAGCTGCGACGCCTCGGCCTCGACCGCCCGGCGCGCCGGGCGGTCGCGCTGCGCCGCCCTCGGGAACCGGTCAGCCGGTGATCGAGCAGAAGCCGCGTCGCCCCCCGGGGCGGCGGCAGAGCGGCGAGGCGGGAGCGCCCGAGCCGCCACCCGCCGGACGCCTCGCACGCGCCTATGCCGGCGTCGTCGTCTGGCTCGCGCCGCTCCTCGTCGCGCTCGTCGCCGCGGCGGCGTACAGCGCCTACCGCTACCTGCCCTCCATCGCGTCGGCGCCGGCCGCGACCAGCAATGCACTGCTCCCCAAGCACCCTCGGGCGTTGCAGGTCGAGCAGGAGTCGCGGCGGCTTTTCGGCGCGCCCGTCGCGACGCCGTACGCCGTCGTCCAGCGCGACCCGAACGGGCTGTCGTCGAAGGTGCAGCGGCAAAGCGTCGCGAAGGCGATCCGCGTCGACCGGAGCAAGGGGCCGGCCGACCTGCGCGGGATCGTCGCGGTACCCGTCATGAACACGCTCGGGATCGTTCCCTCCTCGCGCGAGCACGGGACGACGATCGTCACCTTCCTCTACTTCCCGGGCACGACGCCGGCCGGTCTCGCCTTCGCCGACACGCAGCGGTACGCCGCGTATCTCGGCCCTCATCTCCACTCAGTCGGGGCGACCGGCGCCGAGGGCGCCCGGATCGAGCAGTTCGACCTCCTCGCGAGCCGGATCCACTGGACGGAGGCAGCGACGGTCGTGCTCATCGTGCTCATCGTCGGGATCGCCCTGCGGGCGGTGCTCGCTCCGCTCCTGAGCGTGCTCAGCGCCGGGCTCGCGTTCCTCATCTCGCAACACCTGCTCGGCTGGCTCGAGGCGAACTCGAGCCTGACGATGCCGAACGAGCTGCAAGGGGTGGCCGTCGCCCTGATGCTCGGAGTCGTCACCGACTACTCGGTCTTCTATTTCAGCAGCATGCGCGAGGCGTTGCGGGACGGCGTGCCGACGCGCGAGGCGGTGCGCCGCTCGACGGTGCTCAACACGCCGATCGTGTTCACGGCCGGCGCCGTCGTCTGTTTCGGCGTCGCCTCGCTGATGCTCGGGACGCTCGGCTTCTTCCGCTCCTTCGGCCCGGGGATGGCGATCACCGTCGCGACGGGCCTCCTCGTCTCGGTGCTGCTCGTGCCGGCGATGCTGCGGCTGCTCGGCCCCGCGGTCTTCTGGCCCGGGTTGCGGCACGGGCCGCCTGCCGCGCGCGAGTGGCGGAAGAAGGTCTCGCACCTCGCGACGAGGAAGCCGGTCGCGCTCGTGCTCGCGCTCGCCGTGTTCGCGGCCCTCGGCCTGGCGGCGACGGGCCTTCGCAACGGTCTGCCGTTGGGGCTGCAGCTCGTGCAGGGCCTGCCGTCCGGGAACCCGGTCGCCGTGGCGGCCCGGGCGGCCGGCCGGGGCTTCGCGCCCGGTGTCGTGGCGCCAACCGAGCTGCTCCTGCAAGAGCCGGGCATCCAGAACGAGCGCGCCGCGCTCGACCGGCTCGAGGCGACGCTCGAGCGGCAGCCGCACGTCGCGGGCGTCGTCGGCGCCGGCGACCAGCCGACCGGGAAGCAGCTCGGCGGCGCCTTCGCGCCGCGAGGGGATGCGGCGCGCTACGCGATCATCTTCGACAGCGACCCGACCGAGGCGCCGGCGATCCGGCACCTGGAGCGGCTCCAGCACGCCCTCCCGGCGCTGCTCGCTCAGCATGGCCTCGGCAAGGCGCGCGTCGGCTGGGGCGGCGAGACGGCGCTCGGGGTGGAGACGGTGCGGGCGACCGACACCTCGCTCTGGCGGGTCGTCGGCGTCGCCTTCGCGGTCAACTTCGTCTTCCTGCTGCTCTTCCTGCGCTCGCTGCTCGCGCCGCTCTACCTCCTGGTCGCGAGTGTCGCCGCCCTCGCCGCGACCTTCGGCCTCACGATCTACTTCTTCACCGACGTTCTGCACGACTCCGGCCTGCCGTACTACGTCCCGGTCGCGTTCTCGGTGCTCCTGCTCTCGCTCGGCTCGGACTACAACATCTTCGTCGTCGGCAGGGTCTGGAAGGAGGCCGAGCGGCGACCGCTGCAGGAGGCCGTCGCAGTCGCGGCGCCGCGCGCCGGTCGCGCGATCACCGTGGCGGGCGTCGCGCTCGCGCTGAGCTTCGGCATGCTCGCGATGATCCCGATCACGCCGTTCGCCGCGATGGCGTTCGCGATGGGAGTGGGGATCCTGCTCGACACCTTCCTCGTCCGCTCGCTGCTCGTGCCGGCGCTCGTCGTCGTCTTCGGACGCGGCGGCCGGTGGCCGCGACGCGGCCAGGCCGACGTAACCGATCCGGCGACCGCGCCGTTGCAGCGTCAGATCCGAGGAGGGGATTAGATGAACACAGCGACGCCTGAAACGGCAGTTCTCGGCCGTCAAGTCGAGGGCCCCGCACCACGACGTACGGGCCTTCGCCGGGAGATCGGCTTCATCGGCCTGCTCTGGGCCTCCGGCGGCTCGATCATCGGCTCCGGTTGGCTCTTCGGCGCCCAGAAGGCGCTGATCGCGGCCGGCCCGGCGGCGATCATCTCCTGGGGAATCGGCGCGCTCGCCATCTTCCTCCTCGCGCTGACGCACGCCGAGCTCGGTGCCATGTGGCCCGTTGCCGGCGGCACGGCGCGCTTCCCCCACTATGCCTTTGGCGGCGGCGCGGGCGCGTCGTTCGGCTGGTTCTCGTGGCTGCAGGCCGCAACGGTGGCGCCGATCGAGGTGCTTGCGATGATCACGTACGGCCAGCACTACAACTTCGCCAAGCACTGGATGAAGGTGAGCACCGGCGGGACGAGCGTCTTGACCGCCCAGGGGATCGTGGCGGCGGTGATCCTGATGGCGATCTTCACCTCGATCAACTTCCTCGGGATCCGCAAGCTCGCGCACACGAACAGCGCGGCGACCTGGTGGAAGGTCGGGATCCCGCTCCTGACGATCTTCGTGCTGGGGATCGTCAACTTCCACGCCAGCAACTTCACGGCTGCCGACGGTTTCAGCCCGTTCGGCGCCAAGGGCGTGCTCGCGGCGGTCTCGACGAGCGGCATCATCTTCGCCCTGCTCGGCTTCGAGCAGGCCGACCAGCTCGCCGGCGAGAGCGCGCGGCCGAAGCGCGACATCCCGCGCGCGGTCATCTTCTCGGTGATCATCGGCGCGGTCATCTACATCGCGCTGCAGGTCGTCTTCCTCGGCGCCTTGCCGCACTCGCAGATCGGTCACAGCTGGGCGCACGGCGCGTACACGACGATGACCGGGCCGTTCGCGCAGCTCGCCACGCTCGCCGCCGTCGGCTGGCTCGCGGCGATCCTCTACATCGATGCGGTCATCTCGCCGGGCGGCACCGGCCTCATCTACACGACGTCGAGCTCGCGCGTCTCCTACGGCCTCAGCCGGAACGGCTACTTCCCGACCGTGTACGAGGCGACCGATCGCCGGGGCGTGCCGTGGTTCGGGCTGATCACCGCCTTCGTCGTCGGCTGCGTCTGCTTCCTGCCGTTCCCGAGCTGGACGTCGCTCGTCGGGCTGATCACCGCGGCGAGTGTCCTCATGTACGCGGGCGCGCCGCTCGCCTTCGGCGTCTTCCGCCGTCGCCTTCCAGATGCGGAACGGCCATGGCGGGCTCCGTTCGGAGCAGTGCTCGCGCCGCTCGCGTTCGTCGTCGCCAACCTGCTCATCCTCTGGTCGGGCTGGGACACGGACTGGCGGCTCGGCGTCGCCATCGGCATCGGCTACGTCATCCTTGCCGCGACCCGGCTGTTCGGCTGGAACTCGCGCTCCCCGCAGCTCGACCTCGGGGCTGCGAGCTGGCTGCCCTTCTACCTTCTCGGGATGGGCGCGATCGTCTACCTGAGCGACTTCGGGCCGACGTCGTCGCAGCTCTTCGGGGCGTTGGGGCCGAGCCCGAACTGGTTCCCGCTCTGGTGGGACATCCTCGCGGTCGCGATCTTCAGCTCGATCGTCTACTTCTGGGCGATCGCCGTCGCCCTCCCGCGCGAGCGGATCGAGAAGATGATCGGCGAGGTCGTGCTGCCCGAAGAGGAAGGCATCGCGAGCGAGCCGCTAGCGCGCGAGGTCTGACCGCGCAACGCGGGCGGCGGTGAGGTGCCGTGTGCGCTGGACCGCCGCCAGCGCGGCCCCACAGAGGACGGCTGCCACGACGAACGGGACGACGTCGCCCGACGCTGCGGCGACGGCACCTCCCGCCGCCGGCCCCACGAGCGCGCCCGTCGCCCAGGCAGCGTTCATCAGCCCGAAGGCCATTCCCTGCGGCAGGCCGGTCCGCTCGGCGCCCTCCGCGATCAGCGCGAAGGCCGGGGTGAAGAGGATGCCGTATGCGGCGGAGGCCCCGATCAGCAGCGGCACGTAGGCGAGCGGACGCGGGCTGAACGCGAGGCCGACGGAGAGCGCGGCCCCGGCGGCGAGCGACACCTGGACGGGAAGCGCCACGCCGCGCCGGTCGAGCACGCGCCCGGCGATCGGCGACACGGCCGTCTCGAAGCCGGCGCCGACGAGCCAGACGGCGCCGATCGCCGCCGCCCCCCACCCGGCGTCGGACAGTCGAAGCGGCGCGAGCGTCGAGAGGACGCCGAAGAGGAGCGACGGCAGCGCCATCAGCGCCAGGCCGCCGGCGAAGCGTGAGTCGCGGAGCGCCCGGCGCATGGCCGAGACGGACGGGGCCTCCGGCGGGATCGGCTCGAGCCGCAACGTCCACATGGCGAGCACGACGGCAAGGCCGGCCATGGCGCTGAACACGACGCCGCGGCCGGCGAGCGCGGCCGCCGCTCCGACCACGGGGCCGAACAGGGCTCCGAACACCGCGGCGCCGAGAGCGGTTCCGATCAGCTCTCCGCGGCGGTCGCGCGGTGCGGCGGCGAGCAGCCACGCGAACGCGCCGGCCCAGGTGAACCCGCTACCGCCTCCCTGCAGGAGGCGAGCGGCGCAGAGCGCCCAGAAGCCGTGCGCGAAGGCGAAGCCGACGCTCGACAGGCCCATCAGCGCGAGGCCGACGAGGACGGCGCGCCGCGCGCCCAGCCGGGCGGCGGCCGCTCCTCCCGGCAGGCCGCCGATCAGGGCGCCCGCCGCATACGCGGCGACGAGCACTCCCGCTCCCGCTTTCGAGAGGTGGAGCGTGTCCGCGAAGTGGGGGAGGAGCGGCGTCAGCGCCGAGTAGAGCAGCGTGTCGACCCACACCAGCGCGCAGACGAGGAGCAGGAGGCGGCGCATTCCGTTGAGCGTACGCACGCCGTACCGTTGGGGTGTGACAGTTGAAGGTGCCGGCGCCGTATGAGGGGCGTGAACGCGCTGCCGGCAGCCGTCCGACCGCCCGGTCGGGTCGGCGCCCCGCCCTTTGCCGACGTCGTCGCGGAGCATCTCGACGCCGTCTACCGCTACCTCGTCTACCTCACCGGCGACCGCGCGGCCGCAGAGGATCTCGCGGCGGAGACGTTCGAGCGCGCCTTCCGGAGCTGGCGCCGCTTCGACCCGCGCCGCGGCGCGCCCCGCACCTGGCTCTGTCGGATCGCGCACTCGGCCGCGGTCGACTGGTTCCGGGCCGAGGCGCGGCGACAGCGCCGCGAGGAGACGTACACCCGCGACGAGGCGCTGCTCGAGGAGTCCGTCTTCTCGGAGGGGCTGTCGCCGGAGCTCGAGCGGGCCTTGCGGCGCCTGACTCCCGCCGAGCGCGAGGTCGTGGCGCTGCGCGTGCTGCTCGAGCTCGACGGCCCGAGCGCGGCGCGCGTGCTCGGGATCAGCGGGACGGCTTGCTCGACCCGGCTCAGCCGGGC
>DASXDE010000004.1:0-6000 GCA_036490825.1 Gaiellaceae bacterium | reverse complement strand
CTCATCGCGCGCAACGCCTCGACGTCCGCGGCGCCGTGCGTCGTCGCGATCCCGCAGATCCCGCACACGGGCTCTACCTTAGAGAGAGCTCCGAACGAAATGACGCACGGGCCGCCTGGACGCGCTGTGCGAGCGCGCTGCGGCGTCCTCAGTCGCGCGAATAGCGCTGCTATTCACGCTCCCTGCGTCCTTGCATCGCACTCACCCATCGCGCCCAGTCAGCGCGTGGGCCATCCCGTTCGAAGCTCAGGCGCGACGGCCCAGCAGTCCTCCGACCGACTGCTTCAGCACGCGCCAGCCGGTCGCGACGACCGTGTAGAGATAGAGGCGTACCGACCGGTCGGCGATCCACTCGAGGTCGTGCGCGAGCTTCTCGCCCATCGACGTCTCGTAGCCCCGCCGCACCTGCGCGAACCCGGTGAGGCCGGGCCGCACGACGAGCCGCTGCCAGTACGAGGGCAGCTCGTGCGCGAGCTCCTCGAAGAAGACCGGGCGGATGGGCCGCGGCCCGACGAGGCTCATGTCGCCGCGCAGGACGTTCACGAACTGCGGGATCTCGTCGAGCTGCGTCGCCTTGAGCCAGCGCCCGACCGGCGTGAACTCGGCCTGCGTGCGGCTGACGAGCTCCTCGCCGAGGTACTGCCCGAGCCGGCCCTCCGCGCCGCGCCGCAGCGTGCGGAACTTGTACATCGTGAAGACGCGGGCGCCGCGGCCGACGCGCTCTCCGCGATAGAAGACCGGCGTGCCGCTCGTGACGAGCACGAGCAGGGCGATCAGGAGCGAGACGGGCAGCGAGAGGAGCAGGAAGAGGGACGAGAGGACGACGTCGAGGGTGCGCAGGACGACGTCGCGCGGCCGCGCCGGCGTCTCGAGCGCGAGCTGGCGGTACCCGCGGACGAGCGTGTCCTCGATCCGCGTCGTGTCTGGCACGCGTCGATCGTAAAGCGGCGAGCGCTTGCTCGGGTCGTTCGGCCACGGCTTGTCGCATGGATAAGATCTTCTTATATGGACACGAAGCAGCTTGCGGCTTTCTGCGCTGTCGTCGAGCGGCGCAGCTTCTCGCAGGCCGCCGACCAGCTCGGCGTGACGCAGCCCGCGGTCAGCTTGCAGATCCGCTCGCTCGAGCAGCGACTCGGACAGCAGCTCCTCGACCGCTCCGGCCGCCGGGTCGAGCCGACCGAGGCCGGGCTGCGGCTCTTCCGCGGCGCGCAGCGGCTGCTCGCGCTCGAGCAGCAGCTGCTCGAGGAGCTCGGGGACGAGGCGGAGGGCGAGCTGAACGGCCGCCTCGAGATCGGCGCCTCCACCGGCCCCGGCGGCAGCGTGCTGCCCGTCGTGCTCGGCGAGTTCCAGGAGCTTCATCCGCAGGTGCACGTCGCCCTGACGGTGTCCGACACCCACACGGTGGTCGAGCAGGTCGGCCGCCGCGAGCTCGAGCTCGGTGTGGTGGGCGTCGCGAGCCGGCAGCGCGGCGTCTCGTTCGAGCCTCTCTACCGCGACGAGGTCGTGCTCGCGGTCCCCGCCGGCCACAAGCGCGCCGGCAAGAGCATGAGCCTCGAGCAGTTGAAGGCCGAGCCGCTCGTGCTGATGCAGGACGGGGCCGGGATCCGCCAGATGATCGACGACGAGTTGCGCGAGCTCGGCCTCCGCCTCCGCGACCTCAACGTGAAGCTCGAGCTCGGCCTGCAGGAGTCGGCGCGCGCGGCGGTGCTTGGCGGCTTCGGCGCCACGTTCATCTCCCGGATCGCGATCGAGGGAGACCTTGCGGCCGGCGCGCTCGCGATCGCGCGCGTCGACGGCCTCGAGCCGGCCCGGGAGGTGCAGCTCGTCCGCGCGAGCGGCCGGGTCGAGACGCGTGTCGCGCAGGAGTTCGTCGCCTATGCGCGCGGGCGGCTCACGTGATCGTCGAGTGGGGGCTCGGCCGCCTCCCTGAGGCGTGCGCCGGCGCCGGTGTGTCGTCTCCATTGCTCGTCGCCAGCCCGCGCTGGGACTCTCTCGACCTGCCCGTCGAGCCGGTCGCGCGCTGGAGTGAGGCGCCCTCCGACCGGATCGGAGACGCCGTCGCCGCCGCGCGCGACGCGGACGGGGTGCTCGCCGTCGGCGGTGGCAGCGCGATCGACCTCGGGAAGGCGATTTCCGCCGGCACCGGGCTGCCGCTCGTCTCCGTGCCCACGACCTACGCCGGCGCCGAGTGGACGAGCTACTTCGGCGTTCGGGATCCCGAGCGGCGGATGCGCGGCGGCGGCGGCGGCGCGCATCCCACCGCGATCGTCTACGAGCCGGAGCTGACCCTCGATCTGCCGGCGGAGACCACGGTGGGGACGGCGATGAACGCGCTCGCCCACTGCGCCGAGGCGCTCTACGTGCAGGGACACAACCCGGCCGCCGACGAGCACGCGCTCGCGGGCGCGCTCCTCATCGCCGAATGGCTGCCCCGGGTCGTCGACGCCCCCCGGGACCTCGAGGCGCGGACCGAGCTCCTCCGCGGTGCCTGTCACGGCGGCGCGGCGCTCGCCGGCTCGATGCTCGCGCTCGCGCACGCGATGGCGCAGGCGATCGGCGGCCGCTACGGACTGCCGCACGGGACGCTGAACGGGATCTGCCTCCCGCCCGCGCTTCGCTTCAACGCCGCTTTCGCTCCCGGGGCGATCGCACGCTTCGGCGAGGCGGTCGGCGCGCCCGAGGACCCGGCCGGCCGCGTCGAGACGCTCTCCGCGTTGGCGGGCCCGACGCGGCTCTCCGAGCTCGGCGTGCCGGAGGCCGAGCTGCCGGACCTTGCGGCCGACGCCGCCCAGCGCGGCGGCAACCTCGCCAATCCGAGGCCCGCGAGCCCGCGGGAGATCGAGACGCTCCTGCGTGAGATCTTCTAGGTCTGGGCCATATTGAGTGTTCAGCAACGTCCCCTGAGCGTCACTTGCACTTGGCCGGATTGGCGAGATGCTGCGAAGGCCGGGCGCTAGACTCACCCCGTGTCCTCGGCCTACTCAAGGAAGCACAAGACGCACGTTTCCGGCAACCGGCCTCAGTTCGCGAAGGAGGCGAAGCGGTTTCAAGAGAAGGAGCAGAGGCGCAAGCGTGGCTCGTCGCAGCTCCCTCCAGCTCTGAGCCGCTAACCGACGATTCGGCTGCAAGCGCGATCCCTCGCCTGGGCTTGCGTTCCGGAATGACCCCTGAACCCAGAGGCCGGGGTTCGAACCTGCGCTATTCGCGAAGAGCTTGCTCGAACCGCGGGTCATCGCGCACGGCAGCGAAGTCGTCGTCTCCGCGGGCCTGCTCGCGGAACCGCGGCAACAGCTCCACGGACCGTCGGAGGTGCTCGAACGTCTCATCGCTGGTGTCGCCCGCGAGCGTCGCGAAGCACGCATAGTTGTAATGGAGCCCCGGATGGTTCGGGTTGCGCTGGAGGCCTGCTCGGACCGCTTCGAGCGCATCGGCGTAGCGCTGCTCTCCGTGCGCACGCATCGAGTCGCTGTGGAACGTCCACGCTTCTCCCCAGTCGAATGCTTGGTACGCCTCGCCAGGTGTGGCACCGACGGCGAGAACTGTCCCGTCCCCTGTCGCCCTCCGCCGCGATTCTGGCCGGACGAGTACGAATGTCCCTGCGGGTGCGTCGACGGTCTCGCCGTCGACCTCGAATGTCGCGTTCCCGTCGAGCACGATGTACAGCTCCTCCTGGCCTGACGCGGCCTCGTCGTGCTCGCCGATCAGCGTCCCGTCCTCACCGGGCGTGTAGGCGTTGATTCCGAACGCGCGGATTCCGAGGTGCTCGCGCACCGGGATGTCCCTGCCCCACCGCTCGATGTCGTCGAGACGCGCTACCTCCCACGCCTGTGTCTCGCTCATCGAACCCCTCCTGTAGCGCATCGCTTCGAGGACATTTATAAACGGCGCTGGCCTGGGCCGGTGTTCCGGAATGACGCCTGGGCGGCGGAGCGCGAATGGCGGTTGGATGCCCGCGGAACGGCGACTCGACCGGCCCTGCGAAGGGTAGGCGCAGAGAAGAATGACGCGATGCATGCGACCGAAGTGGAACGTGCGATCACCGCGGCGACAGCGCTCGTCTCGGAGTTCGGCCTTGTCGTCGGTGAGGCGAGGATCGTCGGCAACTCGAACAAGCTCGGCCTGCGGCTACTCCCTTGCGATGTCTTTGCCCGAGTGGCGTTCTCGGGCCAAGAGGCGTTCCAGTTTGAGATCGAGATCGCACGGCGGCTCACCGAGATGGGAAGCCCTGTTGCGAGTCTCGACACGCGTGTTGAGCCATGCGTCTTTGAACGAGACGGGTTCGCCTTCACGCTGTGGCGGCACTACGAACAGCCGGTTATCGATCCTTCGGCAGCGAGCTACGCGAAGGCGCTTGAGGGGCTGCATGCAGGTATGGCGCAGGTCGACGTCGTTGCGGCGCACTTCAGCGGCCGCGTCAGCGAAGCTCAGCGGCTCCTGAGGAGCGATGAGAGAACGCCACGGCTCGAAGACACCGACCGCGAGCTTCTGCTCGAGACGCTACGGAGCTGCGGCAGCAGGATCTATGAGCGATCCTCACGCGAGCAATTGCTGCATGGCGAACCACACCGAGGAAACGTCCTGAGCACTGCGACAGGGTTGTTGTTCATCGATTTCGAGACGTGTTGCCGCGGGCCTGTCGAGTTCGATCTCGCACACGTCCCGGAGGCCGTCTGCGAGGCCTACTCCGGAGCGGATCCCGAACTGATTCAGGAGAGCCGACGCCTCGTCTTGGCAATGGTTGCGGCGTGGCGCTGGGATATCGATGACCAGTTTCCCAGTGGCGCGAGAGCTGGTCGAGCGCTACTCCGCGCACTGCGCGCCGGACCGCCGTGGCCGACGCTCGACGTCGTGATGAACCAGGAGACGTAACGACGTCGACGAGCGGTGCTGCGAGAGCGTGCCGAGAATCAAGACTCTCGAACAGACTCGCAGTCCTTACGCCTGACCCGGCACTCGAGCCACGAACGAGAGGATCGTCACGCCGACGTCGTCGGGCGAGTAGCGGCGAAAGCGCGGGGCGAGCGGCAGCCGCTCCAGCTCGGCGCGCCCCTGCTCGCTCGGGCCGGAGGGGTTCTCCATCACGAGGTCGAGCCCGGCTTCGCGCACGAGCTGCAGATACTCCGGCGCGCGGAGCCGGTTCTGGAAGTGGAGCGGTGAGTTGGCGAGCGCCCACGCCCGATCCGAGTAGCGGAGGAAGTTGTAGCGCGAGAGGCTCGGGTCGAAATACGCGTAGTGGTCCTGGAGGTCGATGCGGCAGCTGAGGGCGCCGCCCGGCCGCAGGAGCCGCCGGCACTCGGCGAAGATCGCGGCTAGATCGGCGGCTGGGATGTGCTCGCACGTGTCGGTGCTCGACACGAAGTCAACCGAGCCGGCGGGCAGGCCCGTCGCCCGGGCGTCGCACGGCGCCAGGTACTGGATGCGGAAGCGCGATTCGAGCTCTGCGAGGGAGGAGATCGGGGCCCCGAGGTCGCGCAGGCTTCGTCCCGCCACCTCCTCGAGCTCCGGCTGGAGCCGGTCGTAGGCGGCGATCGTCTCGTTCACAAGCTCGAGGCGCGCGCTCGGCCGGATGTCGACCACGATCTGGCTCCCGACCCCCAGCAGCGCGTAGGCGAGCGGGATCGCGAGGTCCCAGCCGGCGCCGAACTCGAAGAACGTCGCCTCGGAAGCGGGCACGGGCGGCCCGTGCTCCTCGTACAGGGCGAGATGGCTCGTCGCTCGCGTGAACTTCTGCCGGAACGCAGCGTCCCCGATCGGGAACGAGTGGAGGACGTGCCGCTGGAAGACGTAGTTCAGCCGCTCGCCGTGGGGCACGACGCCGATCGTCCGCTGGAGGGCTGCTTTCGCGAGCCAACGCATCGAGCGGAGGATAGTGGGACACCCAATAAGTGATTGCTATTCCACCGATTAGGTACATTGGCGGAGTTGTGGGCAACTACCCTGTGGAGGACCGCGATGCCGGGCTTTGAGGACGGATTCCTGGGAGTACCCGCGCGGCCCGGC
>DASXDE010000003.1:0-26442 GCA_036490825.1 Gaiellaceae bacterium | reverse complement strand
GTCATGCCGTCCTCCCGCGTGAGCCACGCCCGGATCCGCGCAGCCATCGCTAGCCCGACTGGGCGTGCCTCGCCGGCCGGATCACGCTTGCTCCGTAGGGCGACCGGTTCTGGGGCTCGCCGAGCTGCGCGCCACGCCCGGGCACAAGCGAAAGGGTGATCGTCGGCGCGCCGGTGTCGATCACGTGCGTGCCGGGCTTCGGCGACTGGGAGACGACGACGTTCGCCGGATAGCCGGCCACGGAACCCCTGACCTTCCATCCGAAGCCGCTGTCCTCGAGCATCCCCGAAGCGAAGACGAACATCTGGTGGGTCACGTCGGGCACGACCATCACCTGACGTGTCATGCGGGCGTGCGTGGCGGGCTTGCGGGCCGCGGGCTTGTCGGCGGCGAGGCTGACCGTCGCGCTGACGAGCAGGACTCCGGCGGCAACGGCCGTCAGGCGGGGAAGCGTGAGGATACGCCCGGACACGACTCGTGCATCGGAAGCTGTCGTCATCTCCGCGACCCCTCTAATGGGTGAAGTAGACGACGTCGGACGTGAACGTCGAGCCGCCTGATGCCGGCAGGAAGGTCTGGAGCGGCCCGTTGACCAGGAAGAACTGTGCAGGTGCCGACCCGCCTCCTGGACTGCCGGCGGTGAGATACGTGTAGAAGTCGTGGCCCGCCAGCGTCTCGTCGCCCTCGTGATAGACGGCGTGCGCCGCGGGCAGGTTCCCAGTCGCGAACCCGATCTCGGCGCTCCCCGGTCCGATCACCGGCTGCCCGGGCACGAGCCGCTGGCCGGTGCGCACGAGCGCGCGAGTCTCGGAGTAGTAGATCTCGTCGTAGGTGCGACCGCCCACCACGATCGGCGTGTCCAGCTTCTCGTACACGGCCGGCGTGCCCTGCCAGAAGTTCGGGTCGACGTACACCACCGTCCCCGCGGCGAGAGCCGGATAGGGGTTGCTGGAAGTGACGTCGACGCCCTGGTCGACACGGCCGAACTGGAGGCCGGCGCTCGCCGCGAACGGCATCGCGCTGACCTGGTCCTGCATGCCGCTGAGTTTGGCGGTGGCCGAGCGCAGCAGCGCGCGGAGCCGGGCCACGCGCGCCTCGACAGCATCTCTTCGGGCGCCGAGCTGGACCGCGTGCTTGCGGGCTTCGAGCTGGTCGGAGAGGAGGGGGGAGGAGGTGGCGCGGCGGGCGAACCGGCCTTCGGCGCGTGCGAGCTTTCGGGCCTGCGCGAGGGCGGCGACGAGCCGCGTGTTAGCAGTCGCGACCTGGGCGCTCGCCGAGTCGAGCCGGGTCTGTAGCTGATCGACCGAGAAGAGCCCGGTGCCCCCGCCTTGGCTGTACTGGGCCGCGAGGCCGAGCACGTCGTTCACGTACCAGCTCGCGTGGTTGTAGCAGTAGACCGCGCCGGCGATGTCCATCTGTCCACCACAGGCAGCGAGGTAGCGGGCGGCACTGAAGATCGCGTCCGTGGGGTTGTCGGGATCGGCGACCCCGTCCCCGTTCGCGTCGACGCCCCATCGCGCCCACGTCGAGGGCATGAACTGCATCCAGCCGACGGCGCCCGCGGAGCTCGGCCCGAGGTTGCGGCCGAAATTCGTCTCCACCTTGTTGATGGCGGCAAGTACTTCCCAGGGGATGCCGTAGGCATTGCCGGCCGCCTGCCAGATGCTGATCAGCGCAGTGAAGGACATCGGGCCGTTCTGCACCGTGGTGAACCGGATCACCGTGCCGTCCGGCGCGAACGCGGCGGAGGCCCCGCTACTCCCGTGCGGACGCACGACGCGGAACGTGTCTGCCGCGGCGGTGCTCGAGAGGGCAAGTGCCAGCACGGCCCCGAGAAGGGGGACAAGACGTCTCACGGCTACTGCTGGCCGGCGACGCGGAGCCTCGGGAGCTCCTGGGCCTCGACGGACTCGTCGGCCGCGTCGTCCGCGGGCGGCTCCGAATCGGTCTCGCCCTCCGGATCCGGCACGGAGTCCAGGTGCGCTGAGTCCGCGGCCGCGCGCTCCTTGAGGGCGCGCTCGAGCGCGATGAGGAAGTCGTGGCGGTTCGACGCGGCGTTCGCGGCCACCTCGCGGTCGACCTTCTCCTCCAGCACGAGGTGGATCAGCGCGTGGCTGAACGTCTGCATCTGGAAGAAGTCGCCCTCGGCGATCGCCTCGGTGATCTCGTCGGGCTTGTTGTCGCGGATCAAGTCTGCGATCCGGGCGTTTCCGATCATGACCTCGACGGCCGGGATACGTCCGCCGCCGAGCTGGGGGAGCAGGCGCTGGCTGACGACCCCGCGGAGCACGCCGGCGAGGATCGACCGGATCAACTGCTGCTTGATGGCCGGGAAGAACTCGACCATCCGCCCGATCGTCTCCGAGGCGTCGACCGTGTGCATCGTCGAGAGGACGAGGTGGCCGGACTCCGCAGCGGCCAGGGCGGTCTCGGCGGTCTCCGCGTCGCGGAGCTCGCCGATGAGAATCACGTCGGGATCCTGGCGGAGGCCTCGGCGGAGCGCCTGGGCGAACGACGCCGTGTCGAGGCCGACCTCGCGCTGGTTGACGATGCAGCCGTGGTCGCCATGGACGATCTCGATCGGGTCCTCGATCGTGACGATGTGCTGCTTGCGCGAGCGGTTGATGTGGTCGATCATCGCGGCGAGCGTCGTCGTCTTGCCCGAGCCCGTCGCGCCGGTGACGAGGACGAGGCCGCGGTGCTCCTCGGCCAGGCGCCTGACGCCGGCAGGGAGCGAGAGGTCTGCGAAGTCGGGAACCTCGCGCGGGATCACGCGAAAGGCGATGGAGATCGAGCCGCGCTGCCGGAAACCGTTGACGCGGAACCGCGGCAGACCTGCCGGCGAGTAGGCGCTGTCGAGCTCTCCGGTCTCGAGGAACGTCTGAAGCCGCTTCGGCGTCTCGGCGCAGACCTGCTCGAGCGCCAACTCGAGATCGCGCTCGCTGAGCTGATCTTCGCCATCCAGCTCGCCGAGGTTTCCGTCGCGGCGCACGATCGGCGGCCGCTCGACCTTGAGGTGGATGTCGCTTGCGCCGAGTTCAACGGCGCGTCGGAGCACGAGTTCGAGATCCATCGGCAACCTTCCAATCGGCCGGTGGCGGGGCGGCCTTTAGCCCCGTCCCCCGGATGGGACGATGAAGAGCGCCGCCTCGGTCATCCGTTCGGCGTTTGGGACGACACGACCGGCGCGTCGCAGCGCCAGTACTCGTGATTCGGATGGGCAGAGATCAGGCGGCACGACTTTCTGGTCATGTCCGGGAATCCGTCGAGTCGGCCCTTGGAGCAGTTCAGCAGGGTGGGGTCGGATCGGCCGTTGACGGTGGCCGGGCTGCAGCTGCTCAGCAAGCCGGCGTCCTTGAGCACGCGGCCGTCCCTGATAGCACCCATGATCCCGATCGCGAGGGCACCAACAACGAGGATCTTCAGCAGCATCGTCTCTCCTGGCTTGTCGGCCGTCTAAGTCGGCATCGGACGCGGCTGCGCCGATCCCTCCTTCGGACGATCAGCGGGCGATGAGCGCCTCGAGCTCCCGCTCGAGCTCGGCGAGCTCGTTGTCGTGCCGGCCGATGCCGCCGCCCAGCGCATCGAGGGTCTGCTCGAACCGTGCGCGCTCGTCGGCGACGAGCTCCTGCAAGCCGTCCCTCTCGGCTACGACCTCGCGGATTCGCTGCTCGAGCTGCTCCGCGTTCTTGCGTGCGGCCTCGGATTCGCGCGTGAGCTGCGTCGCAAGATTCGCGAGCGCCTGCCGGTGCTCTTCGAGCTCTGCAGCCGTGGCGGCGAGCTCCACCTGGAGCTCCGCGATGATGTGCGATTTGCGGCGCCAGAGCGGTCGCCGCGGGGCGGCGGCGGGATCGGGCGCCTGCTCGGTCCGGTCCGCGACGATCCAGCCGGCACCGAAGAACGCGGCGAGGCAGATCCCGGCGGCGTAGAGACCGCCAGGGAGCCCGCCCACCTTCAGGTACGCAACCGCGGCCAACGCGGCTCCCATGACCGCAGTACCCACTGCGGCGAGCGTCCGTGCATGCCCGCTTATCACCGCAGATGACCGCCCTGGATGATCGCCGCGAGCTCCTGTGTCTTCGACAGGGCGCGCTCCAGACGACCGTTGCGGTCGGCCAGCTCATGCTTCAGGCGGTCGACCGCTTCCTGGTCGCGCAGGCGCTCGACGCGGATGCGCTGGAGCTCGGTCTCGAGCTCCTGCACACGGCTCTCCCGCGCGGCCATTTCGCCGCCGAGCTCCTGTAGCTTCCCGCGCAGCTCCTGCAGGCGTGCGGCCTCGGAGTCGAACAGACCGAGTACACGCTCGAGCGTCCGTCCCCAGACCGGCGCCGCCGTGGCCGCGCCGGAGGTGACGGCGTCGGGGGCCGACGCCACGCTCATCGAGGCGGCGTCGAGCAGGGAAAGGAGCGTCGAGGGCGTGACGACGCCGATCGCGACGGCGCCGGAGAAGTGCTCCCGGATGCCCGCGATGCGCTCGGGGGTCGCGTCGGCAAGGACGACGCGGACGCTGCCGTCGCCGCAGCGGACCGGCGCGGCGCCGATCCGTGCAAGCTCTTCGCCGCCGACGCGGGCGGCGGAATCGGTGTCGATCACGAGGGGCTCGTCCTCGAGGTAGGAGAGCTCCCAGCTCCGGGCGGTCTCGATCGCCGTGCTGCGCTCGTCGCCGGGCTCGACGCGCTGCTCCTCGCCGGACATCGTCTCGCTCTCGAAATAGTCGTCCACAACAGGCCTCCAAAGTTGGCGTATCGCCGCAGTTATCGGCGTGGGCTGGGCCGTTCTTTAGGCGTGTAGCGCCTTACACCTGCGCGAGATAGACGCAGACGTCGCCGCCCGGGAGCGTCCGACCGCTGCGCACGACCTCGAACACCGTCGGCTCACTGCGGTCGGGGAGGACGATCTCGACCGTCTCGCCCGCATGCGGGGGTACGCCGGTCTGCGGCACGAGCTCGTAGCCGTCGGGGCTCGGAACGAAGAGCGAGTACTCGACCGGTCCGGATTCGGCGTGGATCGGCTCGCCCTCGCTCTCGGGCTCGGCGATCTCGGTTTCGGCTTCCGGCTGATCCTTCGCTGTCCCGGCGGTCTCGGGCTCGAGCTCGGCCGCGAGGCGCCGGACTGCGTCGAGCGCCTCCAGCAGCCGCTGCGAGCGGAGCTGCAGCTGCGCCTCTCGCTCGTCGGCCGCGGAGGCCGCGGCGGCGAGTTGTTCGATGGCGGCGCCGAGCTCTTCCTCGAGCAGCGTGCGCTGGGCGACGAGCGACTCGCGCTCCTCGTGACGGCGATCCTGTTCCTCTGCCAGCAGATGAGTCTGCTCTTCGGCAGCCGCCTGAGCATCTGCGGCGACCGTCCGGAGCTGTTCGAGCTCGGCCACCGCACGGTCGCGCTCCGCGGCAAGGGCAATCTGCGACTCGCGCACCCGCTCTGCCTGCAGCAGCAGCTCCCTCGCCTCGGCCAGCTCGGCCATGACGTTGTCGCGCTCCTCGGCCATGCGGCGCAGGTCCGCGGCCCACGCCTCCTGCGTCTCGGCGTTGGCGGCCCGGAGTTGCTCGACCTCGGTGCGCAGCTCGTCGCGCTCTTCAGCGGCAGGCCCTACGACGGCGAGCCGCTCGAGCACGCCTCCGAGCTCCTCCTGGAGCCGGTCGCGCTGTATCGCGAGCTCGCTGCGCTCGCCGGCGTGCCGCTCCTGCTCCTCGGCGAGGTGTCGCTCCTGCTCGGCGGCCGCGGTCTGCGCCTCGTCGAGCGCGGCCTGCAGGCGCTCCAGCTCTGCCCGGGTGTGCTCGTGCTCCTCGCGCAGCGGGCCGAGTTCCTGCTCGTGTGCCGTTTGGGTCGCTGCGAGGGTGTTTTCGAGAGTGTCGATGTCGGCAACGAGCCGCTCGCGCTCGGCGGCGGCCGCGGCCTGCGTCTCGGCAAAGGTGGCTTCGAGCCGTTCGATCTCGACGCGCAGCTGATCGCGCTCTTCGGCGGCGGTGCCTGCGGCGGCGAGTCGATCGAGGACGTCCCCGAGCTCTTCCTGGAGCCGGTCGCGCTGCGTCGTGAGCTCGCTGCGCTCGCCGGCGTGCCGCTCCTGCTCCTCGGCCAGCCGGCGCTCCTGCTCGGAGGCCGCAGCCTGCGCCTCGGCAAGGGCGGTCCGCAGCGGCTCGAGCTCGTTCACCGCGCGCTCATGCTCCTGGCGTAGCCGCGTAAGCTCGTGTTCGCGCTCGTCCTGTGCTTCGGCGAGGGTCGTCCGAAGGTGCTCGAGCTCGCTCGTCGCGCGCTCGTGCTCATCGCGCAGACGGGTGAGCTCCAGCTCGCGATCCGTCTCTGCCTCGCTGAGCGTCGACTGCAGGCGCTTGATCTCGTTCGTCGCGTCCTCGTGTGCCTCGCGCTGCCGGTTGAGCTCTTGCTCGCGCTCCGTCGCCCCGGCGAGCGCGGCCTCGAGGCGCTCGATCTTCGCGCGTAGCTGCTCCAACTCCACGGTACCGGCCTCGACCGCGTCGGCCTCGACCGTGTCGGCCTCGACCGTGTCGCTCTCGACCGTGTCGGCCTCGACCGTGGGAGGCGCGTCCAAGCTCGCCTCGGTCTCGACGAGGACCTCCTCGGGCTCGACGTTCGGGATCGCGTCGGTCTCGGCGAGGGCCTGCTCGGGCTCGACGTGCGCGATCTCCTCGGCCTCGGGGACGATCTCGTCCGGCTCGGCGTCAGTGACCTCCGCGACCTCCTCGATCTCGTCGACCTGCTCGATCTCCGGCTCTTCGACCGGGTCGAGGTTCGCCCGAACCGGCGGCACCACCGCCGTCGGCGCCAGTCGCAGCTTCGGGAGGCCGGTGCGGCTCCCGTCGGCGTCGGAGTCGGCGTGTTCGGGGCTGACGCCGAGCGCGAAGCCGTACTCCGTCCGCAGCGCGCCGCCGCTCTGCATTGCCAGGGCGTGCGCGACTGCGGCGCCAGAGGCGAAGCCCAGCTCGACGATGATCTGGCCGAGCGGCCTCTTCGACTTCTGCTGTACCTCCAGCACCGTCGCGAGCTGCTCCCCGCTGATCAGCCCGAGCTCGGTCATCAGCTCGCCGAGCTGGCGCTGCGGCATGCGCTC
Source organism: Gaiellaceae bacterium (assembly GCA_036490825.1). Lineage (GTDB taxonomy): Bacteria > Actinomycetota > Thermoleophilia > Gaiellales > Gaiellaceae > Palsa-739. The sequence continues at coordinate 19,382 of DASXDE010000003.1, read as the reverse complement.
GCTCCCGGAAGAGGCGCTCATGGCTATGCCTTGACCTGCCGCAGGGAAGTCACGACATCTCTATCGGCATGCGAAACGCCGGACTTGACCACTTCCGCCGTGCCCGGGATCGGCACAGAAACGCTTGTTCGAGGGATGGGGCGCGACGGAGATTCTGACGAGGATTCCGCCAGGACAACTGCGGCGTCCGTTGACACAGCGAGTGGAGGAGGAACGCCGTCATGTCCAGCACCATCGAGGAGGGCCTCACCTACGGGGACAGCTTGCTCGAGGTCGAGCATGACGTTGCCCGCCGGGAATCGGAGCGCACCGAGCTGGCCCGCGAGATCGAAGCGCAGCACGAGCGGTTGCACACTCTGCGCGCAACCGTGCTCGAGGAGCTCACGAAGCAGCGGCGCGTGACGTTGCCGCGATGGCCGAGTGGGCCGAAGTTCGCCGCCTCGCTCGTCGACGAGGACGAGTGGTGGTCGAAGATGCTCGGCAAGAACCACAAGCGGGCCGCTTAGCGCATTAGCTGCGCCCGGCGGTGGGGAGCTCGGGACGCCGGGCTCCCCGGCGCGTGTCAGGGCGGACCGCTGGTCGTGGTCGGGGCAGGAGCCGTCGTGGTGGGCGGCGGAGCGGTTGTCGTGGGCGGCGGGGAGGTTGTCGTGGGCGGCGGGACGGTTGTCGTGGGCGGCGGGACGGTTGTGGTGGGTGGAGGCGCCGTCGTGCCGGGCTGCGTCGTGGTCGCCCGTGTCGTTGCCGGCTTCGTCGTAGTCCTGACGGTCGTCGTCTTCCGCTTGGTCGTCGCCGTCGTCGTCTGCGCGTGCTTGTGCTTGCACGCGCCCGGCTCACGCCCGTCGCGCCAGGTGCGCGCGAACTCGTAGCGGCCGCACCACGGTTTGTAGGGCGGCGATCCCGGGTCGGCGAACTGCTGCACCGGCTGACCCCGGAGCGCGTCCGTCATGTACGTGTGCCACATCTGCGCGGGGAGCGTGCCCCCGGTGACGCCGGCGATCCCGTGCACGCCGTGCATCGGCCGCTCGCTCTGCGGGTAGCCCACCCAGGTGACCGTGGTGAGCTGAGGAACGAAGCCGGCGAACCACGCGTCGGCGAAGCTGTCGGTCGTCCCCGTCTTCCCGGCCGCCGGCCGCCCGCTGAGCGCGGCCGCCGTCCCGGTCCCGGCCTGCACGTTCTGCTCCAGGATCCGCGTCACCACGGCCGCGACCTTGGCGTCGAAGACGCGCTTCCCCCGAGGACGCGACGCCGGCTCGGTGTGGTCGCCCGGGAAGGTGACCTTCTCCAGGATCGTCGGCTTGTGCGCGACGCCGCCGTCCGCCAGGGTCGCGTACGCGCTCGCGAGGTCGAGCGGGCTCACCGCGTTGACCCCGAGCCCGACCGTCGGCACCGACTTGAGGCGCGACTCGATCCCCATCTGCTCGGCGAGGTCGGCGACCGGCTTCGGGCCGACGTCGAGCGTGAGGCGCGCGTAAACCGTGTTGTCGGAGAGGAGCGTCGCCTGTGTGAGCGGGATCCGGCCGGAGTACGTGTGCTCGAAGGTCTGGATGCGTGTGCCGTCTCGCTCGAGGAACGGCGCAGATAGATAACGCGTCGTGAACGGGTTGATCTTCCGCTGCACGGCCTGTGTGAGGACGAACATCTTGAACGTCGACCCGGCCTGCCGCTGCCCGTCGGCCGCGATGTCGTAGGCGATCTTCTTCCCGTTCTCGGCGATCGCCATCGCGCGGATCTGTCCCGTCGAGGGGTCGATCGAGACGACGGAGCCCGCCGGGTCTCCCTTGCGGTCGAGCGTGCCGAGGATCGCGCGGCTCGCCTCCGTCTGCATCTTCGCCTCGAGCGTCGTGTAGATACGCAGGCCACCCCGGCGGACGCGTTCGGCGCCGTACTCGTCGACGAGCTGGGAGGTGATGAACCCGGACAGGTACGTCTGGCCCGAGAGCCCCGGCGCCTGGTGCGGGTGCACGCCGAGCGGGGCTTGCACCGCCTGCCGGTAGCGGGACTCGGAGATGTCGCCTGCGTCTCGCATGGCCTGCAGCACCTCCGCGCGGCGGGCCTTCGCGGCATCGGGCCGCGCCAGGGGGTCGTACGCCGACGGCGCCTGCGGCAGCCCGGCCAGCAGTGCCGCCTGCTCGAGCGAGAGGTTCTTCGCGTGCACGCCGAAGTACGCGCCGGCCGCGGCTTCGATCCCGTATGCCTGCTGCCCGAAGTAGATGTCGTTCAGGTACGCCGTGAGGATGCGGTTCTTGCTCCAGCGGCGATCGAGCTGCTCGGCGAGGCACGCCTCGTTCAGCTTCCGGCTGAAGGACTGCTGCGGGCTGAGGTAGAGGTTGCGGACGAGCTGCTGCTCGATCGTCGAGCCGCCCTGCGTGAGCTCGCCGGCCGTGACGTCGCTCTTCAGCGCCCGCAGGATCCCGACGTAGTCGATCCCGCTGTTCTCGTAGAAGCGGCGGTCCTCGGTGTCGATGATCGCCTTCCGCAGGACGGGGCTGATCTTCGGCAGCGAGACGGGCAGTCGCGCGCCGCTCGCCCCGAGCATCCCGAGCCGCGTGCCGTCGCGGTCGAGCAGGACGCTCGCGTGTGCCGGCCCGTGCGCCTCGAGGCCGTTGAGGCTGCACGGGTACCAGAAGAACGGGCCGGCGACTGCGGCGCCCACGGCGAACGCGCCGACGAGCACGACGGCGGAGGCCGCAGCGATCTGCAGCCCGAGCTTCCAGCGCCCTCCGGTGCGCGCGTCCGCGTCTCCCATGCGACGCTCCCTCAACGCCGCGGCGAGCCGCGGCGTTACGGCCGGTGGCAGCCACCGCACGTCTCTGTAACGCCTCGATTCGGCCCGACTCCGAGCTCGGGCAGAGCGGCGGTAACGCTTTGGTATCGGTGGCTGCTACCGGTCTTAGCGCCCGAGCAGGCGTGCAAACACGCTTCGCTTCGGCGGTGCGGGCTCGGGCGCGGGCGGCTCGGGGGCCGTCCGCGGCGGCAGCTCGTCCTCGGGCGGAAGCATCGATCGCGGCACCGCTCCCCGCTCGCGCTGGGCGCGGATCGCCGCGTTCATCTCCTCGCGCTGCGACTCGTCGTCCACCGCCATCAGGGTACGCCGCAAAGCGTGCGCCTCCTTTCGTACGCTGGCGGCGATGTGCTTCGAGGTCGACTCCGAGCCGCCGATCCCGCGGATCTCCGGCGCGGCGGTCTCGCACGACGACCTCGTGCTCGAGAGCGAGGACGGGAACCGCTTCGCGGCGTTCCGCGCGCTGCCCGAGGAAGTGCTGCAGTTGCGCACCGGAATCGTGATCCTGCCGGACGTCCGCGGGCTGTACCGCTTCTACGAGGAGCTCGCGCTCCACTTCGCCGAGCGGGGCCACGCAGCGCTCGCCTTCGACTACTTCGGCCGCACCGCCGGGATCGAGAAGCGGCCCGACGATTGGGACTACATGCCGCTCGTGCAGCAGCTCACCATGGACCAGGTGCAGGCCGACGTCGGCGCCTGCGTGAGCGACCTCCGCACCCTCGGCTGCAGCTCGATCTTCACGGTCGGCTTCTGCTACGGCGGCAGCGGCTCGTGGGCGGCGGCGGCCTCGGGCCACGGGCTCGCAGGCGCCGTCGGCTTCTACGGCCGGCCGAGCCGGATGATCGAGCTGGTTCCGAAGCTCGAAGCGCCGATCCTCGCCCTGCAGGGCGGCGCCGACCAGGGAATCCCCCACGAGGACAACGTCGAGTTCGAGCAGGCTCTGAGCGAGGCGGGCAAGGACTACGAGCTCGTCGAGTTCGAGGGCGCGCCGCACAGCTTCTTCGACCGCAAGCAGGAGGAGTTCCAGGCGGCGTCCGACGAGGCCTGGAACCGCGCCCTCGCCTTCATCGAAGCGAATTCGTAGCCTCCGGCGTTTCCCGTTCGGGCCCGACGTCCACAACCCGAAGGAACGATCCGAGGAGGAACGCCATGGGCGAGCTCGTCGCCGACTACTTCCTGAAGCGCCTGCGCGAGTGGGACGTTCATCGCATCTACGGCTACCCCGGCGACGGGATCAACGCCTTCCTCGGCGCGCTCGACCGCGCGGACGGCGACCCCGACTTCATCCAGGCCCGTCACGAGGAGATGGCCGCCTTCATGGCGTGCGGCCACGCGAAGTTCGCCGGCCCCGACGCGCTCGGGGTCTGCATCGCGACCTCCGGCCCCGGCGCGATCCACCTGCTCAACGGCCTCTACGACGCGAAGCTCGACCACGTCCCGGTCCTCGCGATCGTCGGCCAGCAGAAGCGCAGCTCCCTCGGCACGCACTACCAGCAGGAGGTCGACCTGCAGGTCCTGTTCAAGGACGTCTCCGAGTACGTCCAGGTCTGCATGGTCCCGGAACAGGCGCGCCAGCTCGTCGACCGGGCCTGCCGGATCGCGCTCGACCACCGCGGCGTCAGCACGATCATCGTCCCGAACGACGTCGCCGAGCTGAAAGCCGTCGAGTCGCCGCCGCGCACCCACGGCTCCGTCTACTCGAGCGTCGGCTACCGCCGGCCGCGAGTGCTGCCGCAGGAGCACGACATCCAGCACGCCGCCGAGATCCTGAACGAGGGGGAGAAGGTCGCGATGCTCGTGGGCCAGGGCGCCCGCGGCGCCGCCGAGGAGCTCGAGCGCGTCGCGGACCTGCTCGGCGCCGGCGTCGCCAAGGCTCTGCTGGGCAAGGACGTCCTCGCCGACGATCTCCCGTTCGTGACCGGCGCGATCGGCCTCCTGGGGACGATCCCCAGCTACGACATGATCGAGGGCTGCGACACGCTCCTCATGGTCGGCACGAGCTTCCCGTACGCGGAGTTCCTGCCGAAGGAGGGGCAGGCGCGCTGCGTCGAGATCGACATCAAGGCCGACATGATCGGCATTCGCTACCCGGCGGACGTGCACCTCATCGGCGACGCGAAGGAGACGCTCCGCGCGCTCGAGCCGCACCTCGTCCGCAAGGAGGACCGCGGCTGGCGGGAGCAGATCGAGGAGAGCGTCCGTGACTGGTGGGACATCGTCGGGCGCCGCTCGATGATGGACGCGGACCCGATGAACCCGCAGCGCGTGGTCCACGAGCTCTCGCAGGTGCTGCCGGAGGACGCGATCGTCACGGCGGACTCGGGCTCCTCGACCAACTGGTACGCCCGCCAGCTGAAGCTGCGCAAGGGCAACCTCGCCTCGCTCTCCGGGACGCTGGCGACGATGGTGCCCGGCGTCCCGTACGCGATCGCCGCGAAGTTCGCGCACCCGGGCCGCCCGGTGATCTGCTTCGTCGGCGACGGCGCGTTCCAGATGCTCGGCATGAACGAGATGCTGACCGTGAAGCGCTACCACGACCGCTGGCCGGACAAGCGGCTCATCTTCTGCGTCTTCAACAACCAGGACCTGAACCAGGTGACCTGGGAGCAGCGGGTGATGGAGGGCGACCCGAAGTTCCCGGCCACGCAGTGGCTGCCGAACTTCGACTACGCCGCCTACGCCGAGCTGTGCGGGCTGAAGGGGATCTTCTGCGACGACGGCGACCGGATGCGCTCGGCCTGGGAGGAGGCGCTCGCCGCCGACCGCCCGGTCGTGCTCGAGGTCAAGACCGACCCCGAAATCCCGCCGCTGCCGCCGCACATCCGGCTCGAGCAGGCAGAGGAGATGGCGAAGGCGATGGTCAAGGGCGACCCCGAGCGGATCGGCGTGATGGAGAAGTCGCTCCTCGGGAAGCTCGTCGAGTTCACCGAGCACCTGAAGTCGTAGTGGCCGTGACAGCGCCGGTCGAGCGGCTCGAAGTCAGCGCCTACACGATCCCGACCGACGAGCCGGAGTCGGACGGGACGCTCGAGTGGGACTCGACCACGATCGTCGCCGTCGAGGCGCACGCCGACGGGCGGACGGGGCTCGGCTACACGTACTGTGACGCGGCCGCCGCGGAGGTGGTGAGCTCCCAGCTCGCCGCGGTCGTGGAGGGCGAGGACGCGATGGACGTCCGCGCCGCCTGGCTGCGCATGACCGCGCAGGTCCGCAACTCCGGCCAGCCGGGCATCGGCTTCTGCGCCGTGTCCGCCGTCGATCAGGCGCTCTGGGACCTGAAGGCCCGCCTGCTCGACGTCCCGCTCGTGGTCCTGCTCGGGGCGGCACACGAGGACGTCCCGGTCTACGGCAGCGGCGGCTTCTGCTCCTACTCCGACGAGCGGCTGTGCGAGCAGCTCGGCGGCTGGGTCGAGGCCGGGATGACGCGGGTCAAGATGAAGGTCGGGCGCGAGCCCGAGCGCGACCGGGTGCGTCTCGACGCCGCCCGCGAGGCGATCGGCGACGACGTCGAGCTCTACGTCGACGCCAACGGCGCCTTCGCGCGAAAGGAGGCGCTCGCCTGGGCGGAACGCTACGCGGACTCGTGGAACGTGACCTGGTTCGAGGAGCCGGTCTCCTCCGACGACCTCGAGGGCCTGCGCCTCATCCGCGACTCGGGCCCTGCCGGGATGGAGATCGCGGCCGGCGAGTACGCCTACGTGCCGGCCGACTTCCGCAACCTCGTGGGCTCCGTCGACTGTCTGCAGGCGGACGTCACGCGCTGCGGCGGCATCACGGGCCTCCTCTCCGCCTCGGGCCTCGCGAACGCCCACTCGATCGACCTCTCGGCCCACTGCGCGCCCGCCGTCTCGACGCACGCGTTCTGCGCGGTCGAGCGGCGCCGGCATCTCGAGTACTTCCACGACCACGTCCGCATCGAGGCGATGCTCTTCGACGGAGTCCCCGAGCCGGAGGACGGGGTCCTGCGGCCGGACCGCTCCCGGCCCGGCAACGGGCTCGAGCTGCGTCACCGCGACGCAGCCCGGTTCAGCGTGCAGCTCGCAGAGGTGACACGCTGAGCACCACGATCCGGAAGCCGGCCAGGACACGCACGCACGGCGGCGCCGTCGACCCCGGCGACGTCGACCGGCGGTCGCTCGCCGCCGAGCTGCGCGCGGCGATCGACGGCGAGGTCCGCTTCGACACCGCGAGCCGCGCCCTCTACGCGACTGACGCCTCGAACTACCGGATGCCGCCGATCGGCGTCGTCGTCCCCCGCCACGTCGACGAGCTCGTCGAGATCCACCGCGTCTGCCGCGAGCACGGCGCGCCGATCGTCCTGCGCGGCGGCGGCACCAGCCTCGCCGGCCAGGGCTGCAACACCGCGGTCCTGATCGACTTCTCGAAGTACCTCCACCACATCCTCGAGATCGACCCCGACCGCCGGCTCGCACGCGTGCAGCCGGGGTGCGTGCTCGACCACCTGCGCGAGACGGCGAGCCGGGAGCACGGGCTCACGTTCGGGCCGGATCCGTCCACCCACGCCTACTGCACGCTCGGCGGGATGCTCGGCAACAACTCGTGCGGCCGTCACTCGGTGCAGGCGGAGTTCCACGGGCCGGGCCCGCGCATCGCGGACAACCTCGTCGAGCTCGAGGTGCTCACGTACCGCGGCGAGCGGCTACGCATCGGCCCCGGCGGCGTGGGCGTGCCGGACGCGATCGGCGACCGGCTCCGCGAGCTCGCGGCCGCGAACGCCGACGAGATCCGCGCGCGCTATCCGCAGATCCCCCGCCGCGTCTCGGGCTACAACCTCGACGAACTCCTGCCCGAGAAGGGCTTCGAGGTCGCCCGCTCGCTCGTCGGCACGGAGTCGACCTGCGTGACCGTGCTCGAGGCGACGCTCGAGCTGATCCCCAAGCCGCCCTGCGTCTCGCTGCTCGTGGTGGGCTACCCCGACAAGTTCCGCACCGCCGACCACGTCACGATCGCGCGCGAGCACCAGCCGATCTCCATCGAGGGGATGGACGACACGCTGATCGACGACATGACGCTGCTCGGCATCCACGACCACGAGCGGTCGATGCTGCCGGACGGCCGCGGCTGGCTGCTCGTCGAGTTCGGCGGCGAGAGCAAAGAGGAGTCCGACGAGAAGGCGCGACGGCTGATGCGCGACCTCGAGCAGGACGGCCAGCCGCCGTCCGGGATGAAGCTGTACGACGACCCGGACGGCGAGCAGCACATCTGGGAGGTGCGCGAGGCGGGGCTCGGCGCGACCGCCTTCATCCCGGGCAAGGAGGACACGTACGAGGGCTGGGAGGACTCGGCCGTCCCGCCCGAGCGGCTCGGCGAATACCTGCGCCGCCTCTCGAAGCTCGCGGAGAAGTACGAGTACGAGAGCGCGCTTTACGGCCACTACGGCCAGGGCTGTGTCCACGCGCGCTGGAACTTCGACCTCGTCACGAAGCCGGGGATCGCGAAGTTCCGCCGCTGGCTGGAGGACGCGAGCGACCTCGTGCTCGAGCTCGGCGGCTCGATCTCGGGCGAGCACGGCGACGGCCAGTCGAAGGCCGAGCTGCTGCCGAAGATGTTCGGCGACGACCTGATCCGGGCCTTCGAGGAGTTCAAGTCGATCTGGGACCCCGACTGGAAGATGAACCCGGGCAAGGTCGTCAAGCCCTACCGGATCGACGAGAATCTCCGCCTCGGCGCCGACTATGAGCCCTGGCGGCCGAAGGTGAAGTTCGCCTATCCGGAGGACCGCGGCGACTTCGCCCACGCGAGCGTGCGCTGCGTCGGGATCGGCAAGTGCCGCACCCCGGACGGGGTCGACGTGATGTGCCCGTCTTTCATGGCGACGCGGGAGGAGATGCACTCGACGCGCGGCCGCACGCGCCTCCTGTTCGAGATGCTCGAGGGGGAGGTGATCACCGACGGCTGGCAGTCGGACGAGGTGATGGAGGCGCTCGACCTCTGCCTCGCCTGCAAGGGCTGCACGAACGACTGCCCCGTCAACGTCGACATGCCGACCTACAAGGCCGAGTTCCTCCACCACCGCTGGAAGCACCGCCTGCGCCCGCGGCACGCGTACGCCTTCGGGCTGATCGACCAGGTCTCGAGGGTGGCGTCGCGGGCGCCGGGAGTCGTCAACTTCCTCACGCACACTCCGCCGTTCGCCCAGGCCTTCAAGCTCGCTGCCGGGATGACGCAGGAGCGGGCCGTGCCCACCTTCGCGCCGCTCACGCTGCAGCAGTGGTTCCGGCGACGCGGCGGGACGACGAACCCGACGGGACGCAAGGTGGTCCTCTTCCCGGACACCTTCAACAACCACATGCACACGGACGTCGGCGTCGCGGCCGTCGAGGCGCTGGAGGCGGCGGGCTGGCAGGTCGTGATGCCGGAGGGCCACGTCTGCTGCGGGCGTCCGCTCTACGACTACGGCTTCCTCGGTCTCGCCGAGCGCTATCTCCGCCGCAGCCTCGACCAGCTGCGCGAGTGGTACCGGGAGGGGATCCCGATCGTCGGGCTCGAGCCGAGCTGCGTGGCCGTGTTCAAGGACGAGCTGGGCAAGCTCCTGCCGCACGACGACGACGCGAAGCGGCTCGCCGGCGGCGTCTATCACTTCGCGGAGTTCTTCGAGGAGTTCGACGTCGAGCCGCCGCGCCTCGAGCGCAAGGCGCTGGTGTGGGGCCATTGCCACCACAAGGCCACCGGCGGCATCGACCCGGAGGTCGAGCTGCTCGAGAAGATGGGGGTCGAGGTCGAGACGCTGCAGGCCGGCTGCTGCGGGCTCGCCGGCTCGTGGGGCTTCGAAGCGGGCCATCACGAGGTCTCGATGCAGTGCGGGGAGCTCGGTCTCCTCCCCAGGGTGCGTGGGCTCGACGGCGAAACGATCGTCGTCGCCGACGGCTTCTCCTGCAAGACGCAGATCGAGGAGGGGGAGACCGGGCGGCGGGCGCTGCACGTCGCCCAGGTCCTGAAGCTCGCCCACGAGCACGGCGCCTCGGGCCCGCCCGGTCCGAAGCCCGAGCGCCTGTACTACGAGGTGCGGCCGAAGCCCACGGTCGCCCGGCGGGCCGTGAGGGCCGCCGCGGTCGCGGCGGCGGCCGCCGGAGCGGTCGCGATCGTCTCCGCTACTATGCGGCGGCGCGTGGCGCCGTAGCTCAGCTGGTCAGAGCGCTGCACTCATAATGCAGAGGTCGGTGGTTCGAGCCCACCCGGCGCTACTGGAGCGCGTCCCTCGGATCTGAGAAAGAACAATGGCAACCGGAGTCAGAGTCGCAATCACGCTTGCTTGCACCGAGTGCAGAAGGCGGAACTACCAGACGCAGAAGTCGAAGCGAAACTCGCCCGACCGCGTCGAGTTCCGCAAGTACTGCCGCTGGTGCGGCAGCCACACCCTGCACCGGGAGACCCGCTAGATGGCGAGGTCGACGCGCCAGGAGCGCCGGCAGCGGCGCGCCAAGGCCGCAGGCACCCCGCCGCTCCGCCCGGCCGTCCGCCCGCGCCCGACCGCCGAGGAGGAGCCGAGAGAGCCGCGCGAGCCGCGTCCCGACCGCCCGGCCGAGGTCCGGCCCGGCGCTCCCGGGCTCCGCTTCCTCCAGGAGTCCTACGCCGAGCTGAAGAAGGTCGAGTGGCCAAGCCAACAGCAGGTGATCAGTGGCACCGCCGTCGTCATCATCGCCTGCCTCATCGTCGGCGCCTACCTGTACGCGAACGACGAGGTGTGGAGCTACTTCGTCAGGCACGTCCTGCTGCGATAGGGAGCCGAGGAGAGACGCAATGTTCCGCTGGTACGTGATCAACACATATTCCGGGCACGAGAACAAGGTGAAGACGAATCTCGAGCACCGGATCGAGTCGATGAACCAGCGCTCCCGCTTCCGGCGCGTCGTCGTCCCCACCGAGCAGGTGATCGAGACAAAGGACGGCCAGAAGGTCCAGGCCGAGAAGCGGACGCTCCCGGGCTACGTGCTCGTGAACATGGATCTCAACGACGACGCCTGGACGGTCGTGAAGAACACGCCCGGCGTGACGGGCTTCGTCGGCGCCGGCGCGACGCCGGTGCCGCTCTCGCAGCCCGAGGTCGACCGGATCCTCCACACGGGCGCCGCCACGGCGCTGCAGACGCGTGCCCAGGTCGAGTTCCAGCTCGGCGAGTCGGTCAAGATCACCTCCGGCCCGCTCGCGGACTTCGACGGCGAGATCACCGACGTCAACCCCGACGCGCAGAAGCTGCAGGTGATGGTCAACATCTTCGAGCGGCAGGTGCCGGTCGAGGTTGGATTCGACAACGTGAAGAAACTGGACTGAGTGAAGTAGATGGCGAAGAAGGTTCTCACTCTGATCAAGCTCCAGATCCCCGGCGGGCAGGCCAACCCGGCGCCGCCGGTCGGCCCTGCGCTCGGCCAGCACGGCGTCAACATCATGGAGTTCTGCAAGGCGTTCAACGCGCAGACGGCCGACCAGAACGGCCGCATCACCCCGGTCGAGATCACCGTCTTCGAGGACCGGTCGTTCACGTTCATCACGAAGACGCCGCCGGCAGCCGTCCTGATCAAGGAGGCGCTGCGGCTCGACAAGGGCTCCGGCGAGCCGAACCGGTTGAAGGTCGGTCGCCTCTCGCGCGAGCAGGTGAACCGGATCGCGGAGACGAAGATGCCCGACCTCAACGCGCGCGACGTCGACCAGGCGGCGCGGATCATCGCCGGGACTGCCCGTAGCATGGGCGTCGAGGTGGACTGGTAATGGCTCAGCACGGCAAGCGGTATCGCGACTCGCGCGCGAGCTTCGAGCGCGAGCAGGTCTACTCGCCGGTCGAGGCGGTCCGCCTGCTCAAGGCGATGGGCGCCGCGAAGTTCGACGAGTCGGTCGAGCTGCACTTCCGGCTGGGCCTCAACGTCCGCCACGCGGACGAGCAGCTGCGCGGCACGCTCATGCTCCCGCACGGGAGCGGCAAGGACGTCCGTGTCGCGGTCTTCGCCGAGGGCGACAAGGCGCGCGAGGCGGAGCAGGCCGGGGCGGACATCGTCGGCTCGGCCGATCTCGCGAAGCAGATCGAGGAGGGCTTCACGGACTTCGACGTCGCGATCGCGACGCCGGACCAGATGGGCAACGTCGGCAAGCTGGGCCGCATCCTGGGGCCGCGCGGATTGATGCCGAACCCGAAGACGGGGACGGTGACGATGGACGTCGGCAAGGCCGTCTCGGAGGCGAAGGCCGGCAAGCTCGAGTACCGGACCGACCGCGGCGCGAACGTGCACGTCGTGATCGGCAAGAAGAGCTTCGAGGAGCGGGCGCTCGTGGAGAACTACGCCGCCGTCCTCGACGAGATCGTGCGCGCGAAGCCGTCGGCGGCGAAGGGCCGCTACATCCGGCAGATCACGCTCACGAGCACGATGGGCCCCGGCATCCACGTCGATCCCGCCCGGATCCGCGGCGTCGTCGAAGAGCTGGACGAGGCGCAGCCGGAGGCCGCTACAGTTCCGGCCTAGCAACTGACCCGCCGAAGACCACTGGCAGCCCTCTCTGCGAGGGCGGAAGACCAGTCGAGGTGAGATGAAGAGAGAACTGAAAGAACAGGTTGTCGACGAGCTGACGCAGCGCCTGAAGGCTGCGGAGACGCTCCTCGTCGCCGATTACCGCGGCCTGACGATGCCGCAGATCGACGAGCTCCGCACGCGGCTGCTGGCCAGCGGCGCCCGCTTCACCGTCGTCAAGAACACGCTCACGCGCCGTGCCGCCGAGGCGGCGGGGTCGGACGCGCTGCTCGCGCTGCTCGACGGCCCGAGCGCGATCGCGTTCCTCGAGGCCGACGGCGACATGGTCGCGGCCGCGAAGGCGCTCGCGGACTCGGCGCGGGAGACGAACGTGCTCGAGATCCGCGGCGGTGTCATGCAGGGACGGGTCGTGACCGCGGCCGAGGTCGAGACCCTCGCAAAGCTCCCGCCGGAGGACGTGCTGCGCAGCCAGGTGCTCGGCGCGATCGTCGCCCCGCTCACGGTCTTCGTCGGCCTGCTCGAGGCGCCGCTGCAGAACCTCGTCGGCCTGATCGACGCGCGCATCGAGCAGCTGGGCGGCAAGGAAGAGGAGGCGCCGGAGCCCGAGGTGAAGCCTGCTGAGGAAGCCGCGCCGGAGCCCGAGGCGGAAGCGGCGCCGGCCGAGGAAGAGCCTGCCGTCGAGGATGAGCCGGCGGAAGACACCACACAGGCGGACGCCACAGCGTCCGCCCCCGAAGAAGAAGAGGAGAGTTAGATGGCTGTCGACAAGCTCTTCGACGAGCTGGGGAAGATGTCCGTCCTCGAGCTGGTCGAGCTGAAGAACAAGATCGAGGAGGAGTGGGGCATCACGGCCGCCGCTCCGGTCGCGGTCGCGGCCCCCGGCGCGCCCACCGGCGACGGCGCCGCGGCGGAGGAGAAGACGTCGTTCGACGTCGTCCTCGCGGGGGCGGGCGGCCAGAAGATCCAGGTGATCAAGGTCGTCCGGGCCGTGACGGGCCTCGGTCTCAAGGAGGCGAAGGACCTCGTCGACTCGGCCCCGAAGCCGGTCAAGGAGGGCGTCGCCCAGGAGGAGGCCGACCAGATCAAGGCGCAGCTCGAGGAGGCCGGCGCGACAGTCGAGCTGAAGTAACGTCGCCGAAGAGGGAGGTACCTGGTACCCGACGGGTACCAGGTACCAGTCGTTGGTTCCGCTTGCCGAATCGCCGGTTCGGAGCTACAGTTTCCGCCGATACCGGCGACCGCCGAGGCTTCGGCTTGCGGTGAGGGGGGTCGCTCCGGTACCCTGGCAGGTTGCGCCGTCTTTCGGCGCACTTGCACGCTCCGACGCCGAATTCTTGCCCGTTCTCGCACGCTTCAAGGGAGGCTGTTCTACTTGACCACCACGGTCGCTTCGCCCCGCGCTCGTACGACTTTCAGCCGTCTCGAGCACGTTCTCGACCTACCGAACCTGATCGACATCCAGAAGGCCTCGTTCCAGTGGTTCCTCGACGAGGGGCTGCGGGAGACGATCGACGACATCTCGCCGATCGAGGACTACACCGGCTCGCTCGCCGTCGAATTCGGCGCGTACAAGTTCGGCGAGCCGGCGGCTTCGATTCGCGAATGCCGCGAGAAGGACCTCAGCTACCAGGCCCCGCTCTCGATGACCGTCCGCTTCGTGAACAAGGACACGGGCGAGATCCGCGAGCAGACCGTCTTCATGGGCGACTTCCCGATGATGACGGAGCACGGCACCTTCATCATCAACGGCACCGAGCGCGTCATCGTGACGCAGCTCGTCCGCTCGCCGGGCGCCTACCTGATGGAGCCGAAGGACGCGACGAAGCAGGTCTTCACGGCGAACCTCATGCCGAGCCGCGGCTCGTGGCTCGAGCTCGAGATCGACAAGAAGGGCATCGTCTACGGCCGCATCGACCGCAAGCGGAAGCTCCCGATCACGACGCTGCTGCGCGCGCTCCCGGCCGAGGATCCCTCGACCGGTTTCGCGCTCGACACGTCGTCGAACGAGGCGATCCTCGCCCTCTTCGACAACTCGTCGTACATCGTCAACACGCTCGACAAGGACCCCTCGACGCGCGAGGAGGAGGCCCTGATCGAGGTGTTCAAGAAGCAACGTCCGGGCGAGCCGCCGACGCTCGACAACGCGCGGAACCTCCTGCGCGCCCTGTTCTTCGACCCCAAGCGCTACGACCTGACCAAGGTCGGCCGCTACAAGCTCAACCAGCGGCTCGGCGTCGAGGTGCCGGAGGACACCCGCGTCCTCACGACCGAGGACATCGTCGCCCTCGTGCGCAAGCTCCTCGAGCTGCCGGTCAAGATCGGCGTCCCGGAGGACTCGAAGGACTTCGCGGCCGACGGGATCGCGCTTTCCCGCGCGCCGATCGTCAACGACCTCGACGAGTACGAGCACTTCGGCAACCGCCGCCTCCGCACGGTCGGCGAGCTGATCCAGGAGGCGTTCCGGGTCGGTCTCTACCGGATGGAGCGCGTGGTGCGCGAGCGGATGACGACGGAGGACGTCGACACGATCACGCCGCAGACGATCATCAACATCCGCCCGGTCGTCGCGGCGCTGAAGGAGTTCTTCGGCTCCTCGCAGCTGTCGCAGTTCATGGACCAGACGAACTCGCTCGCGGGCCTCACACACCGGCGCCGCCTCTCGGCGCTCGGCGCGGGCGGCCTGACCCGCGAGCGCGCGCCGATCGAGGTGCGCGACGTGCACCCGACGCACTACGGCCGCATGTGCCCGATCGAGACGCCGGAAGGCCCGAACATCGGCCTGATCGGCTACCTCGCCTCGTACGCGACCGTCTCGGAGTTCGGCTTCATCCAGACGCCGTACCGGAAGGTCTCGAACGGCAAGGTCACGGAGGAGATCGTCTACCTCGACGCGGTCGAGGAGTCGCGCTACGTGATCGCGCAGGCCAGCGCGCAGCTCGACAAGAACGGCAAGTTCGCCACCGACAGCGTGCTCTGCCGCTCGTCCGAGGGCGAGGCCGTGATGGCGGCGGCGAAGGACGTCGACCTGATGGACGTCTCGCCGGCGCAGATCGTCTCGGTCTCGACGGCCCTGATCCCGTTCCTCGAGCACAACGACGCGAACCGCGCCCTGATGGGCGCCAACATGCAGCGCCAGGCCGTGCCGCTGCTCGTGCGCCAGTCGCCGCTCGTCGGCACCGGCCTCGAGTACCGCGCCGCCGTCGACTCCGGGGACGTCGTCATCACCTCGCGGCCGGGCACGGTCGTGGACGTCGACGCCGACCGCGTCGTCGTCGAGACGAAGGACGGCAAGGACGACTACACGCTGACGAAGTTCATGCGCTCGAACCAGGGCACGCTCATCCACCACAAGCCGATCGTGCGTATCGGCGACAGGCTCAAGGCCGGCGACGTGCTCGCCGACGGCAGCTCGACCGACAACGGCGAGCTCGCGCTCGGCGCGAACCTGCTCGTCGCGTTCATGCCGTTCGAGGGCTTCAACTTCGAGGACGCAATCGTCATCTCGGAGCGGCTCGTCAAGGACGACATCCTCACGTCGATCCACATCCACGAGTACGAGATCGACGCGCGCTCGACGAAGCTCGGCGACGAGGAGATCACGCGGGACATCCCGAACCGCTCGGAGGAGTCGCTGTCGCAGCTCGACGAGCGCGGCGTCGTGCGGATCGGCGCCGAGGTCGGTGCGGGCGATCTGCTGGTCGGCAAGGTCACGCCGAAGGGCGAGACCGAGCTGACGGCCGAGGAGAAGCTGATCCGCGCGATCTTCAAGGAGAAGGCGCGCGAGGTCCGCGACACGAGCCTCAAGGTTCCGCACGGCGAGGGCGGCGTCGTGATCGACGTGAAGACGTTCGCGCGCGAGGCCGGCGACGACCTCTCACCGGGCGTGAACGAGCTCGTCCGCGTCTACGTCGCCACGAAGCGGAAGATCGCGGAGGGCGACAAGCTCGCGGGCCGGCACGGCAACAAGGGCGTCATCTCGAAGATCGTCCCCGAGGAGGACATGCCGTTCCTGCCGGACGGCCGCCCGGTCGACATCGTGCTCAACCCGCTCGGCGTGCCGAGCCGGATGAACATCGGCCAGGTGCTCGAGACGCACCTCGGCTGGGCCGCGGCGCACGGCGTCTTCGCCGAGGACGGCGGGACGAACGGCGACAAGAACGGCGAGGTCGACTGGCGGCACCGGCGCCAGGTCATCAACGGCGGCAACCCGAGTGCCGTCGCGTCGCCCGTCTTCGACGGCGCCACGCCTGTGGACGTCGACGAGGCGCTGATCGAGTGGACGAAGCAGAACCCCGACTCGCCGATCCAGTTCCTCGTCGACACGAAGCGGCCCATCGGGCGCCAGTGCTCCGGGAAGGCGCAGCTCTACAACGGGCGCAGCGGCGAGCCGTTCGAGCAGAAGGTCACGATCGGCTACATGTACATCCTCAAGCTGCTCCACCTCGTGGACGACAAGATCCACGCGCGGAGCACCGGCCCGTACTCGCTCGTCACGCAGCAGCCGCTGGGCGGCAAGGCGCAGTTCGGCGGCCAGCGCTTCGGCGAGATGGAGGTGTGGGCGCTCGAGGCGTACGGCGCCGCGTACACGCTGCAGGAGATGCTGACCATCAAGTCCGACGACACCGTCGGGCGCGTGAAGGCCTACGAGGCGATCGTCAAGGGCGAGAACATCGCCGAGCCGTCGATCCCCGAGTCCTTCAAGGTGCTCCTGAAGGAGATGCAGTCGCTCGCCCTCGACGTCCACGTCCTCTCGGACGAGGGCCGCGAGGTCGAGGTGCGGGAGGAGGAGGACGAGCTCCTCCGCGCCGCGGAGGAGCTCGGCATCGACCTCTCGCCCGGCTCCCTCCGTGCCGTCGGCCGCGAGCCGACGGCCGAGGAGGCCGAGGAGGGACAGGAGCGCACCGACGAGACCGGCGCCGAGCTGACGCTGCCGGTCGACGAGTCGCTGGGCGACCTCGAGGACGTCGAGGTCTCCGACGAGCAGGAGGCCAAGGAAGACGCGGACGCGGAGATCGGGCCGCTCGGCGAGCCGGACCTGGTCGACGTCGAAATCGAAGACTGAGCGAAGGGCGAGGAGAGACTTGATCGACATCAATGACTTCGACGCGATCCGGATCGGGCTCGCGTCGAGCAAGCAGATCCGCGACTGGTCTTCCGGCGAGGTAACGAAGCCGGAGACGATCAACTACCGCACGCTCAAGCCCGAGCGCGACGGCCTGTTCTGCGAGCGCATCTTCGGGCCGACGCGCGACTGGGAGTGCTACTGCGGCAAGTACAAGCGCGTCCGCTACAAGGGCATCATCTGCGAGCGCTGCGGCGTCGAGGTGACGCGGCAGAAGGTGCGGCGCGAGCGGATGGGACACATCGATCTCGCGGCGCCGGTCTCCCACATCTGGTTCTTCAAGGGTGTGCCGAGCCGCATCGGGTACCTCCTCGACATCGCGCCGCGCGAGCTCGAGAAGGTCCTCTACTTCGCTGCCTCGATCGTCACGGCCGTCGACAACGAGAAGCGGGCCTCAGACCTGAACGGCCTCGAGGACCAGGTGCGGGCCGAGGGGGAGCGGATCGACGTGGACCGCGACGAGGCGCTCGCCGCGCTCGAGGACCGGCTCGCCCGCCGCCGCGACTACTTCGCGAAGGGCAAGGAGCGGAACTTCGACGAGGACGACGACTTCTGGGGCCGCGGCCTCTCGACGTGGGCCGAGGAGCAGGCGCTGCCCCCACTCGAGGACGCGCGCGGGCTCGTCGGCGGGCTGTTCGTCGAGCTCGTCCCCAAGATCACCACGGAGGACGCGAAGAAGATCCGCGAGCTGGTGCGCAACTCCGCGATCCGCGACGACCGCCGGCTGACCCCGCGCGAGCTCGAGGTCGTGGCCGTGTCGGCCGAGCAGATCAAGGCTGCGCTCGCCCCGCTCGAGAAGGAGGCCGAGAAGGCGACCGGCTCGAAGAAGGGCGCCGTCACGAAGCACATCCATCGCGTCAGCGAGGGGCTGCTGACGGGCGGCGAGCTGAACGAGGACGACACCGCGCTCGTCGAGGGCGTCGACCAGAAGAACCTCGAGAAGGCGCGCGAGCTCGGCAACGGGCTCCTCGCCGAGGTGCTCGAGACCGCCGACGCCGAGAGTGACCTGCGCGAGCTGGCGAACGACCTCTGCCTCCGCACCGACGGGCGGATCCAGAAGGAGGATCTCGACGCGATCGTCCAGTGGGCGCTCAAGGTGCGCGAGATGTACCTCGACATCGAGTCGCGTCGCGAGGACGCCCGCGAGGCCGCAGAGGATGCGAAGGCGCGCCTCGAGGAGACCTGGCGGCTGTTCCGCGAGCTCGAGGTCAAGCAGGTCGTCAACGACGAGCAGATCTTCCGCGAGCTGAAGGACCGCTTCGGCTCGCCGTACGGGTTCGGCGTCTACTTCAACGGCGGCATGGGCGCGGAGGCGATCCGCGAGCTGCTCAAGGACCTCGACCTCGACGCCGAGGCGGCGCTGCTGCGCGAGACGATCCGCACCTCGAAGGGCCAGAAGCAGCAGCGGGCGATCAAGCGGCTCAAGGTCGTCAGCGCCTTCACCACGAGCGAGAACCGGCCGGAGTGGATGATCCTCGAGGCCGTCCCGGTCATCCCGCCGGAGCTGCGCCCGATGGTGCAGCTCGACGGCGGCCGCTTCGCGACGTCCGACCTGAACGACCTCTACCGCCGCGTGATCAACCGGAACAACCGCCTCAAGCGGCTGCTCGACCTCGGCGCGCCGGAGATCATCGTCAACAACGAGAAGCGGATGCTGCAGGAGGCCGTCGACGCCCTGTTCGACAACGGACGCCGCGGCCGCGCCGTGACCGGCCCGGGCAACCGGCCGCTCAAGTCGCTGTCCGACATGCTCAAGGGCAAGCAGGGCCGCTTCCGGCAGAACCTGCTCGGCAAGCGCGTCGACTACTCCGGCCGCTCCGTCATCGTCGCGGGCCCGCACCTGCGCCTGCACCAGTGCGGCCTGCCGAAGCTGATGGCGCTCGAGCTCTTCAAGCCGTTCATCATGAGCCGGCTCGTCGAGCGGAAGATCGTCCAGAACATCAAGGCGGCCAAGCGGCACGTCGACCAGATGAACGCCGAGGTGTGGGACATCCTCGAG
>DASXDE010000002.1:0-3072 GCA_036490825.1 Gaiellaceae bacterium | reverse complement strand
GCGAGCTGCTCGAGGGCCTCGCGCCGCGACGAGACGCCGAGCTTGCGCAGGAGGCTCTTGACGTGGGAGCGGACGGTGTGCTCGGAGATGAAGAGGCGCCGGGCGATCTCGTCGGTGCCGTGGTGCTCGTCGAGCAGGAGGAGCACCTCGAGCTCGCGGGCGGACAGCAGTGCCGCGATGCGGTCGGGAACTCCCGAGCCGCGCCCGCCGGAGCGCACCTGGTCGAGCAGCCTGCGAGCGACCGGCCCCGAGAGGGCCGCCTCGCCGTGGACGACGCCCTCGAGGAACTCGGCGATCCGCTCGGGCGACTCGGTCTTGAGCAGGTAGCCGGCGGCGCCGCCGCGAATCGCGGCGAGCAGGTTCTCCTCGGTGCCCGACGCGGTGAGCACGACGACCTCGCACCCCGGCGCCGCCTCGCGAAGTCGCGGCAGCGCCGACAGCCCGTCGAGACCGGGCATCAGGAGGTCGAGGAGGACGAGATCGGGCTGCGTCGCGGCCGCGGCCGCAATCGCCTCCTCGCCATCTGCAGCAACACCTGCGAGCTCGAAGCCGTGCGAGCGCAGCAGCGCCGCGAGCGCATCGCGCGTGAGGGGATGGTCATCGACGACGAGAATGCGGGCACCCATGCGTCCCTTATCGGCAGCAACGCTTCTGCCGACAAGAGCCATATGGGTGCGCGCCGCACTGAGCTGCAGACCTGGCTGTGGGGCGAGATCGCCCTCTCCGGTCTGCTCGCGGCGAGCCTCGCGTTCTTTCTCGCATACCCGGTGCTGCGCACGCAGTACGACAGGCCCCAGATCCTGCTCGTGCTGGAGACCACGATCGCGCTCGCCGGCGTCCTGGTCGCGCTCCTCGCCGGGGTTCGGTTCTCCGTCGTCGGCCTGCGCACGGACCTGCTGCTCGCGGCGGGTTTCCTCATCAGCTCGCTGTCGACCGTCGCGTTCGCAATCGCTCCGGTGCTCGACGGCGGATCGCGGAGCCGTGCGGACGGCTGGGCGGCCCTTGCGGGGAGCATCGCCGGGCAGGGGCTCGCCGCGGTCGCGCCGTTCGTGGGCAGTCGCAGCCGTGCGCGCGATCGCGCCCTGCGCGACACCCTCGTCGCGGCGGGGATCGCGCTCGTCGGTGTCTGGGTCCTCCTACGCACCCACGGCGGCGGACTGCCCGCGCTCACCACGTTGCCGGGTGTCCGCGGCGCGCCTCCGGGGCTCGCCTCCGCGCTCGCGGTGCAGGCGCTCTTCGACCTGCTCGCCGTCGTCGGTTGGGGCCGCCGGCTGGCGCGGACCGGGGACGACCTCGCCCAGTGGCTGGCACTCGGCTTCACCTTGCAGCTCTTCGCGGCGCTCCACTTCGTGTTCACGCCGCCGCGCGGCACGACGTACGTCGCCGTCGGGGACTTCCTCCGCCTGCTCGCGTTCGCGGTGATCCTCGTCGGCGCCTGGCGGGCGATCCGCTCGGCGGAGCTCGGGCGGGCGGTGGCCGAGGAGAGGGCGCGCGTTGCGCGCGAGATCCACGACGGGCTCGCGCAGTACCTGTTCGCGGTCTCGACGCACGCCCAGATGCTCGCGACGGGGACACCGGTCGAGGAGGTCGGGCCAAAGCTCAAGCAGGCGGCGGCTCTCGCGCAGCAGGAGGCGCGGTTTGCGATCCTCGCCCTCTCGTCGGCGAGCGGCACGGCGTCGTTCGACTCCGCCCTGCGCCGCTACGTCGAGTTCCTCACCGCGGACGGCGAGCTCGAGGTGGACCTCGAGATCGACCCGGCGATCCGGCTCGCCCCCGACGAGCAGATCGAGATCTTCCGCATCGTCCAGGAGGGGCTCGGGAACGTCCGCCGGCACGCGAACGCGACCCGAGCCGAGGTCGTGATCGGCCAGCGACCCTCCGGCGAGCGGTTCGTCTCGATCGAGGACGACGGGGCGGGCTTTGCGCCCGACGTGGGGACCGCCGGCCAGGGATTGCGGAACATGCGCGATCGGGCGTCGTCGATCGACGGCGGCTTCCGCCTCCACAGCACTCCCGGCGCCGGCACGGCGCTCGAAGTCGTGCTGCGGGCGTAGCCCGACCTTTCCATCGTCCGCGGTTCCGCTTAGAGTCCAGGCGCCGTGAGACGCCTGCTCGTCTCCTCGCTCGCCCTCGCGCTGTGCTGCGAGCTCGCAACTGCGGCATCTGCGGGGAGCAGGCGACCGCTGCAGCACGTCACGATCTTCGGCGACTCCGTCGCCGCGGCGTTCAGCTGGGACCCGTCGGCTCGGGACGTCCTCGCGCGCGGCAACCGGCTCACGTTCGACCTCTCCCCGTGCGGCCGCCTCACGCAGCCCGGCTGCATCCTGCCGCCGCCCCCGAGCGTCCTCGCCGAGGTGGAGCGGCTGGGGCGCCGGATCGGCCCGACCGCGGTCGTCCTGGTGGGTTACAACGACGACCCGCACGTCTACGCGGCCGGGATCGGCCGGGTGCTCACGGCGATGCACCGAAGGGGCGTCACGCACGTGCTCTGGCTGACGCTGCGCGCCGTCAACAAGCAGTACCAGTTGATCAACCAGGTGATCCACGGCGCGTCAGCGCGGTTCCGCTGGATGACGGTCGTCGACTGGAACGGGTACGCGCGGAACCGCCCCAGCTGGTTCGCGACGGACGGCATCCACCTGAGCGCCCTGGGAGGCGTCCAGCTCGCCATTCTCATCCACCGCACCTTGCAGCAGATGGGGCTCACCGGGCGCCTCCCGCCGACGGGCTGACCTAGCTACTACTCGGCGCCGCGCACGAGGTCGCGAGTTCTGTGTTCTGCGGCTCGGCTCCGAGCCTCACTCGAGCCAAACGCCGCTTTCATGGAGAAGCCCCGCCGGAGCGGGGCTTCTCGGTAGCAGGCCTGTAAGCCGGATTCTGTCGGGGGTGGCCATCCATCTGTGCGGCTACCCGGCTCCTCGGCGGGCTGCGTCGGCGGAGCCTGTTCGCCTTGCACCGGACGGGGTTTGGCGAGCCGGCCCTGTCGCCAGGGCCGCTGGTGGGCTCTTACCCCACCGTTTCACCCTTACCGGCCGCGACTCCGGAGATTCGCGACCGGCGGTCTGTTTTCTG
>DASXDE010000001.1:0-9918 GCA_036490825.1 Gaiellaceae bacterium | reverse complement strand
CGTTACCTCCGCGAGCTGGGGCTCGAGCCCGACGAAGACGGGTTCGGGAACGTCTACGCTCGGCTCGAGCCGGCGACGGACGGGACGCCGCTCTTCTTCTGCGCTCACCTCGACACGGTTCCTCCCTCCGGCGAGCTCCGGCCGGTCGTCGAGGACGGGCTGATCCGGAACGCGGGCGGCACGATCCTCGGCGGCGACAACAAGGCGGCCGTCACGCAGATGCTCGAGGGCGTGCGGCGCGTTCTCGCCGACAACGTCCCGCACGCAGGAATCGAGCTGCTCTTCACGCGACAGGAGGAGATCGGGCTGCTCGGCGCAGCCGCGTTCGACCACACGCGGCTCCGGGCGCGGCTCGGCTTCGTCTACGACCAGGAGGGGCCGATCGGGGAGATCGTCCTCGGCGCGCCCTACGCGCAAGGACTCGAGATCACGTTCCACGGCCGCGCGGCCCACGCGGGCATGGCGCCGGAGGAGGGCCGCTCGGCGATCCAGGCGGCGGCGAAGGCGATCGCCGACCTGCGGCTCGGCCGTGTCGATGGGGAGACGACGGCGAACGTCGGTGTCATCGGCGGCGGCACGGCGGGCAACATCGTCCCGGACACGTGCTCGTTCCTCGCCGAGGCGCGCTCCCACGACGAGCGGAAGCTCGGAGACCTCGTGCAGGAGATGCTCGACGCGTGCGCGTTCGCGGCCAGCGAGACCGAGTGCGAGCTGCAGAGCGAGTTGCGCAAGACGTATCGCGGCTACCGCTTCGCGAAGACCGACGACGTCGTCCGGCTCGCCGAGGCCGGGCTCGGGCGATGTGGCCACGAGGTTCGTTACGGGCTCTCGGGCGGGGCGGCCGACGCGAACGTCTTCAACGAGCGCGGTCTCCGCTGCCTCAATCTCACGCACGGCGTCCACGACTTCCACAGCCCGGAGGAGCGGATCTCGGTCGCCGATCTCGAGGCGATGGTCGACGTGACCGTCGCGCTGGTGGAGGACGCTCGTGCAGCCTGACTCGTCGGAGCTCGTGTGGCAGGGGCATCTCCTGGGGCTCACGGTCGAGCGGTGGGGAGAGCACGAGCGCGAGATCGTCGAGCATCCCGGCGCGGTCGCCGTCGTGGCCGTGGATGCCGAGGGGTACGTCGCGCTCGTGCGGCAGCTGCGCGAGGCGACGCGGAAGCGGTTGCTCGAGCTGCCGGCCGGGACGGCCGAGCCGGGCGAGCAGCCGCTCGAGACGGCGCAGCGGGAGCTGCAGGAGGAATGCGGGCTGACGGGCGGCAGCTGGCGCGAGCTGGCGGCGTTCTGGACGACGCCGGGGTTCTGCCGGGAACGCATGCACGTGTTCGCGGCCGAGGGCGTAGAGCGCGGCGAGGCCGCTCCGGCCGAGGACGAGGAGCTCGAGCAGGTCAGGTGGCCTGTCGCGGAGATCGGCGAGCGGCTGCACGAGATCGAGGACGCGAAGACGCTCGCCGGCCTGCTGCTCTACCTCAGCGGTTAGGCGGGGCTCTTCCGCTGTTTCCGACCCAGATCGCTCCGCTGGCGGGATCTGCGGCGATGCTTCCGGCCCAGACCCCCTTCGGCATCGGGATGGTGTTCCGCGCGCTCGTCTGCAAGTCGACGCGGTCCACGACATGGCCGGCGGTGGCCCACAAGGAGCCGAAGGCGACCACCGCGCCCTGGATCTGGGCGCCGCTCAGCCCGAGTGGGCTGCTCGCGTGGCCGGTGGAGGGGTCCAGGGCCGTGAGAGTCGCGTTCTTCGGGTCGAGGAGCCACAACGTCTGGCCGTTCGAGGAGTCGATGCCGACGAGGTAGGCCTGCGTCGGGATCGAGAACGTCCGCGAGTGGCCGTTACGTGGGTCGAAGCGAAGGATCTTGTTGATGATGCACTCGCAGATCCAGTCGTACCCCGCGAGCGGGACGAGCGTGCCAGTCTCCACGGCGCTCGTCTGATACGTCCGCGTGATGCGATTCGAGATCGGATCGATGCGGAGCATGCTTCCTCCGCTCTCGAGCACCCAGACGGCGCCGTTGCCGGTCGCGACCGTCCCGTTCGTGGTGGAGCCCGGCAGCGGGATCCGTTTCACGACGCGACCGCTCACGTCGTCGATGCGCGTGAGGGTGCCCGTGATCGTGTCCTTGACCGCGCGGTCGCCTATCAGCCAGATAGATCCGTAGCCGAGCGCCACCTGGCACGCGCACTGGATGCGCACCGGGAGGGAGTGCACGACGCGGCCGGTCCTGGCGTCCCGTTCGAGCATCTGATGGTTCTGCGAGACGTACTGCCACAGCGTGCCGCCGTCCGAGCGGAGGCTGTCCCAGTTGCCGACTCCGGAGCGGTCGCGGACGGTCTGGACGATGCGACCGGAATGTCCGTCCAGCCTGAGCAGGGCGACCGGTGCGGACTTGCCTCCGCCGAACGCGAGCAGCGGGACGGCGACCGCTGCGGCGACGACGAGCGCCGCAACCGCGAGGGCCAGGCGGATCGGGCGGCGGGGTCCAGGCGCAGGGATCAGCGCGAGCCTCGCCGCAGCCTGGTCCGCCGACAGCGGCTGGGGCAAGCTCGTCTCGACGGCACGCAGGCTGAAGACCTGCCGGCTTCCCTCGACGCCCTTGAGCTCGTGGACGCCGCGATCCTCGAAGCTCGCGCCGGAACCGGCGACCAGGTCCCTCACGGTGCCGGTCGTCAGAACCTCCGCGGCCCCGGCGAGCGCCATGATCCGCGAGCCGATGTGCACTGCGATCCCGCCGAGCTTTCCGTCGATCTCCTCGCACTCGCCGGTGTGGATGCCGGCGCGCACGTCGACGCCGAGCCCCTGAACGGCCACGACGATCGCGACCGCGCACGAGAGCGCGCGAGCCGGCTCCGCGAACGTGGCGAAGAACCCGTCGCCCGACGTGTCCTGCTCGCGGCCGCCGTGGCGCTTGAGCTCGTCGCGGACGATCCTGCGGAACCGTGTCAGCAGCTCGCGCCAGCGCGCGTCGCCGAGCTCGGACGCCAGGGCGGTCGAGCCGACGATGTCGAGGAACAGCACCGTCGCCAGGCGGCGCTGCACAGCTTGGCGTGCCATGCGGTCGATTATCCGCCGGACCGAGCGCTGTGCCTAGATCTGCCTATCCCGACCCACGCGAGATAATGTCTCCCGGCCTTGAGAATCGGAGTTCCGAAAGAGATCAAGACCGACGAATACCGCGTGGCGCTCACGCCTGCGGGTGCCCGCGAGCTGATCCAGCGCGGGCACGAGGTGATCGTGGAGGCGAGGGCGGGGGAGGGCAGCGCCTTCGCCGACGAGCAGTACGAGCGAGCCGGCGCCCGCATCGTCTCGGTCGACCACGCGTGGAACGAGGCCGACCTGCTCCTCAAGGTCAAGGAGCCGATCGAGCCGGAGTATTCACGGCTGCGTGAGGGGCTCATCCTCTTCACGTATCTGCACATCGCGGCGGACGAGCCGCTCACACGGGCGCTCGCCGACAGTGGGATCACGGCGGTCGCCTACGAGACCGTCGAGACCGTCGACCACCGGCTGCCGTTGCTCGCGCCGATGAGCGAGATCGCGGGCAGGCTCGCGCCGCAGGCCGCGGCGCACTTCCTCGAGAAGCCGCTCGGCGGGCGCGGGGTGCTCCTGGCGGGTACGCCGGGCGTGCAGCCCGGCCATGTCGTCGTCCTCGGCGGCGGGATCGTCGGCTACAACGCGGCGATCATCGCCCTGGGTCTCGGCGCCCGCGTCACGCTCCTCGAGCGCTCGATCGACCGGATGCGCCACCTCGACGAGATCCTCTCCGGCCGCGTCAGCTTGCTCATGTCGTCGAGCCTCGAGGTCGAGCAGACGATCGCCCACGCAGACGTCGTCATCGGCGCCGTCCTCATTCCGGGCGCGCGTGCTCCCAAGCTCATCAGCCGGGCGATGCTCTCCGAGATGCAGCCCGGCGCGGTGATCGTGGACGTCGCAATCGATCAGGGCGGCTGCATCGAGACCGCGCGGCCCACCACGCACTCCGACCCGGTGTACGAGGTGGACGGGATCATCCACTACTGCGTGGCGAACATGCCCGGCGGCGTGCCCGTGACCTCCACGAAGGCGCTCACGAACGCGACGCTGCCGTACGTGGAGGCGATCGCCGACCACGGGCTTGCGGACGCGGTGGCACGTGACCCGTCGCTCGGCAGCGGCGTCAACGTCGTCGACGGCAGGATCACGTACGAGGCCGTCGCCGAAGCACACGGCCTCGACTACACGCCACTCGCCGACGTCCTGCCGCTCGCGCCGGTCTAGCTCTTGCGACTCGGGGTGAGCCGGACGACCACCCAGGTCACAGCTGCCGCCGCCCCGACGATCACGAGGACGTAGCCGACGAAAGCGATGAGGCCGAGGGCGGTGGACACGGGCGTCCCTAGAATAGCCCGGTGCCCAGGGCGTGCGTCATCGTGCTCGATGCCGTCGGAGCCGGCGAGTTGCCGGACGCCGAACAGTACGGAGACGAGGGCTCGGACACGCTCGGCAACGTCGCGAAGGCCGTCGGAGGGCTCGACCTGCCGAGCCTCGAGGCGCTCGGCCTCGGCAACGTGGAGCCGCTCGAGGGCTGCCCTCCTCAGCCCGGAGCGCCCGCGGTGGCCGGCCGGCTGATGGAGCGCTCGAAGGGCAAGGACACGACGACGGGCCACTGGGAGCACATGGGCATCGTCACGGCGCAGGCGTTCCCCACCTACCCGCACGGCTTCCCGCATGACGTGATCGACCCGTTCATGCACCGCACGGGCAGAGGCGTGCTCGGGAACAAGGCGGCGTCGGGCACGGAGATCATCCAGGAGCTGGGGGAGGAGCACCAGCGGACGGGCAAGTGGATCGTCTACACGTCGGCGGACTCGGTCTTCCAGATTGCGGCCCACGAGGAGACGGTGCCGCTCGAGGAGCTCTACGACAGCTGCCGGGCCGCCCGGGAGATCCTGACGGGCAAGCACGCCGTCGGGCGCGTCATCGCGCGGCCCTTCACCGGCGAGCCGGGCAACTACGTCCGGACGCCCAACCGGCACGACTTCTCGCTGGAACCGCGCCGGCCGAACTACCTGACCCTGATCCGCGAAGCCGGCCAGAAGGTCTTCGGCGTCGGCAAGATCGGCGACATCTTCGCCGGGCAGGACATCGACGAATCACAGCCCACGAAGTCGAACATCGAGGGCATCAAGGTGACCGAGAAGCTCCTCCGTGAGCTGGACGAAGGGTTCGTCTTCGTCAACCTCGTCGAGACGGACATGTTGTGGGGGCACCGGAACGACCCGGTCAACTTCCACCGCTGCCTGCAGGACTTCGACTACCGGCTTCCGGATCTGCTCGACGCACTCCGGCCGGGCGACCTCCTCGTCATCACCTCGGACCACGGCTGCGACCCGACGACCCCGTCGACGGACCATTCCCGGGAGCACGCGCTCCTGCTCGCGTACGTCGAGGGACGGAACGCAGCCGGGCGGATCCACGAGGGCGAGTTCGCCGACGTGGGCGCGACGGTGAACGCGTGGCTCGGCGGGAAGGCCCCGCCCCGCGGCATTCCGGGCCAGCCCGTCGTGGCGCCGTAGACCGGCTCGGGGAGCGTTCGCAGCCCGACTAGGCTGGCCGCATGCCGGAGCTGCCGGAGGTCGAGAGCGTCCGCCTGCAGCTCGAGCCCGCGCTCGTCGGGCGGCGCTTCGAGCGCGTGCGGGTCGAGGACTCCCGGCTTGTCCGTCCTTACGACCCGGCCGAAGTGGCGGCCGAGCTCGAGGGGGAACGCGTCGCGGCCGTCGAGCGGCGTGGCAAGTATCTGGTTGTTCGGTTCGAGAGCGGTCGAGTTCTCCTGATCCACCTCCGGATGACGGGAAACCTGCTGCACGGGGCTCGCGGCTCGTTCCAGGATCTGTCGCACCGCCGCGCCGTTGTCACGTTAGACGACGGGTCGGATGTCGCATACCGGGACGTCCGACGCTTCGGCACGTGGCTTCTGCTCGAGCCAGGGGAGGCGGAGCCCTACGTCGACGCTCGCGTCGGCGACGAGCCGCTCGACGCCCTCTTCACTGCCGCCAGGCTCGGCGAGCGCCTCGCCGGTCGCCGCACCTCGCTCAAGGCGGCGCTCCTCGACCAGCGCACGCTCGCGGGGATGGGCAACATCTACGCCGACGAGGCGCTGTGGCGGGCGCGGCTCAACCCGCTCCGTCTCGCGGCCGGCCTCGATCGCACGGAGTTGCGGCGGCTCCACCGCGGCATCCGCGCTGCACTCGAGCACGGGCTCGCCCGGCAGGGGTCGACGTTGCGCGACTACCGGCTGCCCGACGGCAGCGGCGGCTCCATGCAGGACGAGTTCCGCGTCTACGGGCGACGCGACGAGCCGTGCGACCGGTGCGGGACGCTCATCGTCCGCACGCAGGTCGCCGGCCGGACGACGTGGTACTGCCCGACCTGTCAGCCCGAGCGGCCTGCTCAGGCCGCCAGGAGCTCGTCGAGGCGGCCCTCCCGGTCGAGCCGCCAGAGCTCGGTGTAGCCACCGATCGGGCGCCACCGGGTGCCTTCGGCACCCGGGGTCTTCCGCTGGGCGTCGCCGGCTTCGCCGGCGGCGCTTTCAGCACACTCGATCAGGATCTGGGGCACCGTCCAGCCGCCCGTCGCGTCGAACACGGTCTGCCGGAACGCCGGATCGTCGTCGAGCGCGACCTCCTCGTACGGCAGCCCGCGCGACTGGAGCAGCGTCTTCGCGCGGACGCAGTACCCGCACCAGCGTGTCGTATAGATCTGGATCCTGGGCATTACGCCTTACAACGGATAAACCCCGCCGGGTGTTCCTGCCCGACCGCGTCCCTAGACTGCTACGGGCATGGCCGGACGGGCATACAGCACGGAAGCCGTCGTGCTCCGGTCGATCCGGCTCGGCGAGGCCGACCGTGTCCTGCACCTCTACACCGAGGCGCACGGCAGGGTCGGGGCCGTGGCGAAGGGCGTGCGGAAGACGATGTCGCGCTTCGGGGCTCGCCTCGAGCCGCTCTCGCATGTCGAGCTCGTCCTCCACCGCGGTCGCGGCGAGCTCCAGACCGTGACGGCGGCGCAGCTCGTCCGCTCTCACCGGCAGGCGCGGGAGGACTACTACCGCTTCTCGGTCGGGATGATCGGGGCGGAGGCGATGCTGCGCCTGTTCAGCGAGGAGGAGGCGAACGAGCGGGCCTTCACCGCGGTGACGCGATTCCTCGACCTCCTCGACGAGACGCCGCGCTCCGCCGACCGGCCGACCCTCGACCCGCTCGGGCTGGCGTTCCAGCTCAAGCTGCTCTGGCTCGCGGGCTACCTACCGCACCTCTCGGCCTGCGCCGAGTGCGGCGCGCAGGGGGAGCCGCTCATCGGCTACTCCCCGCGCGCCGGCGGCGCCGTCTGCGCACGCTGCGCGCCGGCGACCGAGGCGCTGGCGCTGTCCCCCGACGGCCTCGCGGGAATCGAGGCGCTCCTCGCGCGGCCGCTCGCAGACGCCCCGGGCCTCGATCTCTCCGAGCGCTCGCGGCGGGAAGCACTCCGCCTCGTCACCGCCTCCTACGAGTACCACGGTGGCTTTCGGCTGCGAACGCTGAGCGCGTGAGGCGGGAGCTCGCGGAGGGCTACGAGCTCGACGACGACCCTCGCCGGGTCGACGTCGACGCCGTCCACGCATTCCTCTCCGGCGAGTCGTACTGGGCGCGAGGGCGTCCGCGCGAGCTGGTCGAGCGTCTCGTCCGGGAGGCGGATCGCGTCGTGGGGCTGTACAGGGACGGTGCGCAAATCGGCTTCTGTCGCGCCCTGGTCGACGACGGCGCGAACGTCGCCTACCTCGCGGACGTCTACGTGCTCGCCGACCACCGCGGCCGCGGTCTCGGCCTGGAGCTGGTGCGCGAGATGGTGGAAAACGGGCCGTACGCCGACAGGACGTGGCTGCTGCACACCCGCGACATGCACAACCTGTACGCGAAGGCCGGCTTCGGGCCGCCGGGCGAGAGACTGATGGAGCGGCCGTCCGGCTAGCCGGCGTAGTCGAACGCCGCGAAGTTGAGCGTTCCCTGCTCGCAGACGCTCGTCGCCGGCTTGATCGTCGCGTCCATGACGCCGCCGCCGGCCGGGCTCACCTGGAGCGTGTGCGCCGCCGGCTGGCACGTCCCCGACTGCGAGTCGCCCGTACCCGGCACGTCGGGCGAGAACCGCGCCTGAGCCGTTGCCGAGGCGCCGGCCTGGAGCACGACGCGGTGCGCCGGCCCTCCCGCCGCCCTGACGTGCGTGGGCAGCGCAGCCCCGGTCACGCCGAGCAGGGTCGCCGTGGGTATGCCGCGCACGGAGCACGGGCTCGGCGAGGTGTTCTTGATCGTGAGCTGGTACGCAATCTGACCGGCGCCGGCGCTGCCGGGGACGAGGGTGAAGGTGCCGTCGAGCTGGTCGCCCCGGCACGGCGCGGCGGCCGTCGGCGAGCCGGTCGTGGTCATCGTCTTGGTCGTGGTGACGACCCGCGTCTGCGTCTTGGTGACGGTCTTGGTGCCGCCGAGGCCGCAGCCGGCGGCCGTCAGCCCGACCGAGGCGACGACCATTCCCGCTGCAGCGCGTCGTCCAGCCAGCCCCGCACGCCGCCGATCGCGAGCCGCTCCTGCGCGAGCGAGTCCCGGTCCCGCACGGTGACGGTCTCGTCCTCGAGCGTCTGTTCGTCGACGGTGAAAGCCCACGGCGTCCCTATTTCGTCCTGGCGACGATAACGCCTGCCGATCTGTCCGCTGTCGTCGTGCTCGACGACGTGGAAGCGGCGAAGCTCCTCGTAGAGCGCCCGTGCGCGGCCGGCCATCCCCTCGTCGCGCGGGATGAGCGGGAGGATCGCCGCCTTGACGGGCGCGACGCGCGGATGGAGGCGGAGGACGACGCGCTCGCGGTCGCCGACGACCTCCTCGTGGTACGCGTCGCAGAGGAAAGCGAGCATGATCCGGTCGATCGAGACGGCAGGCTCGATGACGTACGGCGTGTAGCGAGTCCCGTCCGGGTCGATCCATTCGAGCTTCGTTCCCGACTCCCGGGTGTGCTGAGTCAGGTCGTATTCGCCGCGGTTCGCGACTCCCTCGAGCTCCTGCCAGCCGATCGGGTAAAGGTACTCCAGGTCGCTCGTCGCGAGCGAGTAGTGCGACCGCTCGTCGGCGTCGTGCTCGCGGACGCGAAGGTTCTCGTCGCGCAGGCCGAGGTCGAGGTACCAGCGGTGGCGCGCGTCGATCCAGTAGCGGTGCCACTCGTCTGCGTCGGCCGGAGGGACGAAGAACTCCATCTCCATCTGCTCGAACTCGCGCACGCGGAAGAGGAAGTTGCCCGGCGTGATCTCGTTCCGGAACGACTTGCCGACTTGGGCGATGCCGAACGGCGGCTTGCGGCGAGCGAGCTGGGCGACGTTCTTGAAGTTGACGAAGATCCCCTGGGCCGTTTCCGGCCGGAGGTAGGCGGCCGAGCTCTCGTCCTGCAGCGCGCCGACGTGCGTCTCGAACATGAGGTTGAACTGGCGCGGCTCCGTGAGGTCGCAGTCGGGCGTCTCGCCGGGTCGCTTGCTCGGCTTGCGGCCGCAGCTGGCGAGCTCGAGCTGGTCGGCGCGGAAGCGGAGCTTGCACGTGCGGCAGTCGACGAGCGGGTCGGTGAAGCCCGCGACGTGGCCGGACGCCTCCCACACACGCGGGTTGAGGATGATCGCGGAGTCGAGGGCGACGATGTCGTCGCGCTCCTGCACCATCGCCCGGAACCAGAGCGAGCGGATGTTGTTCTTCGTCAGGACGCCGTAGTGCCCGTAGTCGTACGTCGAGCCGAGCCCGCCGTAGATCTCGGAGGACGGGAACACGAAGCCGCGCCGGCGGCAGAGGGAGACGATCGTGTCCATCGTCAGCGGCTGCGCGGTCTCGGACATGCGCGGAGGTTACCCGGGCGCCTGCGCAGGGCTCGC